>JAZQWE010000232.1:0-3249 GCA_045632225.1 Eubacteriales bacterium
CAGGAACACCGTTTGCAATCATCTTGCCGAAGTCGATAACATAAATTCTGTCGGAAATATCCATAACAAGGTTCATGTGGTGCTCAATCATAAAGATTGTGAGCGAAAACTCATCACGAATTGAGCGAATAAATGCGGTGAGTTCCTCTGTTTCCTGAGGGTTCATACCCGCCGCAGGCTCGTCAAGAAGAAGAAGTTTGGGTTCGGTTGCAAGCGCACGCGCGATCTCAAGGCGGCGCTGTTTACCGTAAGGAAGGCTTGTTGCAAGTTCATCCTTTACATCAAGCAAATCAACCTTTTCAAGAAGTTCAAGCACCTTTTGGCGCATCTGCTTTTCTTCTTTGTAGTTAAGCATAAATGTCGCGGTAAAGAGGTTGCTCTTTTTGCGCATGTGCATTGCAACAAGTACATTTTCAAACACGGTCATGGACTTAAAAAGTCGAATGTTTTGGAATGTGCGCGCAATGCCGAGTTTTGTAATTTTGTCGGGAGTTTTTACCATGCGCTTTTTGTAAACGCCGTTATTTTCACCCGCATAAAGACGCTTCATTTTGCCGCGAGGGAAACTTTCAACAATTGCCTTTTCGTCAAAAGAAACTCTGCCATTGGTGGGTTCATACACACCGGTAACAACATTGAATGCAGTTGTCTTACCTGCACCGTTGGGGCCGATAAGCGAAACGATTTCACCCTCGTTTACCTCAAGGGAAAGGTTATTTACAGCGACAACGCCGCCAAACTGCATGGTTACATCTTCAAGTTTAAGAAGGTTTTTCATCTCATTTTACCTCCTTTTTCTTTGAAAAATGACTGCCGAGATTTTTTGCACCCTTAACAAGGTTCTCTGTTGAGAACTCTTTGTCGCCCATAATGCCGCGACGGAAGAAGAGCACGATTACCATGATAACCGCCGAGAACACTACAAGACGGAAGCCGTTTCTTGTAAGTCCGGGGATAACATCGGGAGTATCGAGGAAACGGAGCCACCACTCAGAGCATGCAATGTAAAGGAAACTTGCAATAACAGAGCCACTGAGTGAGCCGATACCGCCGATAACAACGATGAGAAGAATCTCGTATGTAAGTGTTGTGGTAAAGGGTTTTGCCTGAATGGTGTTCTGGTACATTGCAAAAAGTGCACCGCCGATACCTGCAAAGAAAGAACTGATGACAAAGGAAATCATCTTGTGTTTTGCAAGGTTGATACCCATTGCCTCTGCCGCAATTTCGTCATCACGGATAGCCTTGAATGCACGGCCGTAAGTGGACTTGATGAGGAGAGCGATGATTGCAATGCAAAGTCCGGAAATGAGGAAATAAGGCATAATGGTGTTGAAATAAGGATAGTTGCGAAGCTGGTTTGAACCGTTGGTAAGCGCACCAAGGCCCTTCCACTGACATATTGCACGCAAAATTTCAGCAAAGCCGAGGGATGCAATTGCAAGATAGTCACTCTTGAGGCGGAGTACGGGAAGTCCGATAAAGTATGCGAACACCGCCGCAACCAAGCCTGCAAGTACGATTGCAACAGCAACGGGCAAAACAAACTGTACAAGGCCGCCCACTTCTTCACCCGCCGCATTTACGGTAGTGTAATACTTGTAAACTGAAAGGCGTGCATCTGTGGGGATGGTGAAAATAGCATAAGTATATGCGCCAAGGAGCATAAATCCTGCCTGACCGAGAGAGAAAAGACCCGTAAAACCGTTGAGAAGGTTCATGGAAACAGCAACAAGTGCAAATACAGCACCCTTTTGAAGCACCTTGAACTTAATATCATAGCTTGGGAGAATTTGGTCAGCAACAAATACAAGCGCAAAGAGAATGACAAGAAGAGCAATGTCAACTATTCTGTAACTAAACTTTTTAGTATTCATTATGCCCTCCTTATACCTTATCAGCTGTCTTTTCGCCGAAAAGACCCGTGGGTCTTACGCAAAGAACAACAATGAGAAGTGCAAAAGTAAACGCATCCGAGAAGATGGAGAACTCTGTACTTGCCTTAATAATGTTTTCACATATACCGATGATAAATGCGCCCACTACCGCACCGGGGATGGAGCCGATACCGCCGAATACTGCGGCAACAAACGCCTTAAGACCGGGCATTGCGCCGGAGGTGGGAGTAACCGACTGATAACTTGAGAAGTAAAGGAGCGAACCGATACATGCAAGGAACGAGCCGATGATAAATGTGGTACTGATAACCTTGTTAATCTTGATACCCATGAGCTGGGAAGTTTCAAAATCCTTGGAAACAGCGCGCATCGCCATACCGATTTTGGTGTAGCGAATAATTACAACAAGAAGTACTACAAGCGCGATGGTGAGAATAGGGGTGAGCACGGTTACACGCTTTGTGGTGGCACCCAAAACCGTAATCATATCAGTAATCCAAGGGAGTGCCGGATATGTCTGCGGAAGACCGCCGGTTATGTAGAGTGCAAGGTTTTGAATAAGATACGACACACCGATTGCCGAAATCATAACCGACATACGCGGTGCGCTTCTGAGAGGCTTATATGCCGCACGCTCAATGAAGAATCCAAGCAGTACGGTTGCCGCAATAACCGCGGGCACTGCATAATAAAGTGGCATTGCCGTGGTAAGATATACAATAATAAGTCCCGATGCCATAAACACATCGCCGTGAGCGAAGTTGATAAGGCGAAGGATGCCGTATACCATGGTATAACCGATTGCAATCAGCGCATACTGACCGCCCGCAGATATACCTGCTAAGATATGGTCTATGGTAACATTCATAAGAATACCTCGTTAAATTTTTTTCAGGCCGCATTGAAAAAGCAAAAAGGGCACTTTCTGCCCTTTCAGAACAGCCCAAAAAGGTTTCCTAAAATCAATGCAAGGGCTTGACAAAAGCCAAGCCCTGCACATTATAAATAACTAAAATCAGTTAACGCCCTGTTCCTTAACAAAGTCCCAAGCAACAGTTGCGGTGTTAGCCTTCTTGATGTAAGCGGTGGTTCTTACAGCGTCACCATTGGGGTCGCCTTCGAACTTGATTGCACCGGTAACACCTGCAAAGTCAACCTTTGCAATTGCAGCCATGATGTCAGCAGCCTTTGCAGAACCTGCGATCTTGATAGCTTCAAGTGCGGTGAAGTATGCATCGTAACCCATTGCAGAAACAGCCGCGATCATATCGTTGCCGCCGTTATCGGTAAGGTTCTGAGCATCAGCATTGAGCCATGCCTTGAAACCGTTATCGAATTCTGCATTACAAGT
>JAZQWE010000233.1:0-8330 GCA_045632225.1 Eubacteriales bacterium
CCACCTGCTATGCGGGTGGATTATTGTTATTGTAACATTGACTTGGATTTTACACGGTGATATAATTAAAAATGCAAAAGTTTGTTGACCGCGGTAGGTATATCACAAAATGACAAAAAGAAAACTAATTTATCTCTTATGCTACCTTGCATATTCTTCGATTTATATTGCAAGAGTTAATTTGACAATGGCAAACCCCTCACTTGTGGAGTTGGGGATACTGAACACCGTGCAAATCGGCGCACTTGGCGGCGTATTTGCCGCAACATTTGCACTTGGCAGACTTTTAAACGGAATTTTAAGCGATAAAGCGCCGCCGTTTGTAATGATAAGTGCAGGACTTGCGATATGTGCAATCAGCAATGTGCTTATTGGATTTTTTCCGCCGTTTATTGGAATTTTTCTGCTTTGGACAGCCAATGCATACGCGCAATCAATGCTGTGGGGGTCAATGATTTCGGTAATGAGCGATCTTTATGATGAGCGCACGGCTAAAAAGCGCACGGCACTTCTTTCAACCTCGGTTGCAAGCGGTAATATTGTAAGCATTCTGTTTTGCACATGGCTTATCACGCATTACGGCACAAAATATGCATTCATTGTACCGGGTATTATTACGCTTTTGCTTGGCGTAATGGTGCTTGCCACTTTTCGGGATGTAAAGCCATGCGCAAGCGGCAAAAAACATCTTTCGCTGTTTGAGCTTCTTGCCAAAAGGGAACTACAGATAATCAGCATACCGTCATTTATTCACGGAATATTAAAAGAAAACATCAGCCTTTGGATGACGGTGTATGTAATTGATACCTATTCTGTTGACCTTGGCACATCTGCATATTATCTTTTGCTCATTCCCGCATTCGGCTTTCTGGGCAGAGTTGTTCATCAGTTTTTCTACAAACTCTGTGGCGAAAATGAGCATACGGTAACGCTTATCGGATTTGTGTTTTGCACCGCATTTTCTCTTTTGCTCGGCACGGTAAAGGCAAATGCAACATTTGGCATACTTTGTCTTACCGCGATATATGCATTTGCATCGCTGATAAACACATCCATGCTTTCGGTATACCCACACCGCTACCGCAATGAGGGCAATGTTTCCTCTGTCGGCGGCGTTATCGACTTTGTCACATATCTCGGCGCGGCGCTCGGCTCACTTGTTTACGGAGTTGTAATAAAGCATTTTGGCTATGATATTATGTTTATTTCATGGGCGGCGGTTTCCCTTATAGGTGCTGTTGTCATTTCAAAATTTATTAAAACAGAGAGGTAAATGCCATGAAAAAGTATCTTCTCCCCAAGGACGGACAGTTTTACAAGGCTAATTTGCATTGCCACACAACTGTTTCAGACGGAAAATCCACTCCCGAAGAAATCAAGGATGCATATAAATCTCACGGCTATTCAGTTGTGGCATATACCGACCATGACATCATGATTCCCCATGATGAACTGACTGATGACGACTTCCTCGCCCTCCACGGCTACGAGATGGAAGTTTCTGATACATCCAAACATTTCAAGTTCCGCAAGACCTGCCACATGTGCTTTATCGCACTTGATAAGGATAATTTGAATCAGGTTTGCTGGCACCGCTCAAAATACCTCATCGGTAACGGTGAGCAGTACCGTCATCGTGCGCATTTTGATGAAAATATTCCCGACTATGAAAGGGTGTATAATCATGAATGTGTGAGCGAAATGATGCAAAAGGGGCGCGAAAACGGATTTTTCGTTACATACAATCATCCCGTGTGGTCGCTTGAGGACAGACGAAACTATGAGGGATATGAGGGTATGAACGCAATGGAAATTTGCAATTACGGATGTGTGAGAAGCGGATTTGCAGAATACAACCCGATTATTTATGATGACATGCTCCGCATGGGCAAGCGCATTTACTGTATCGGTAGCGACGATAATCACAACGGTTTCCCGTTTGATTCCCCAAGAAGTGATTCGTTTGGCGCCTTTACAATGATTAAGGCGGATAAACTTGAGTATAAGACCATCACAGATGCACTTGTTGCGGGCAATTTCTATGCATCGCAGGGCCCCGTGATTAAGGAACTCTATTTTGAGGACGGTATGCTCCATGTTACCACGGGCGCATGCGAAAAGATTACGCTTACCACGGGTACGCGCAAAGTGCGCAGTGCATTCCGCGAAAAGGGCAAGACACTCACCAAGGCATCGTTTGAAGTGCTTGAAGAGGACATCTATGTTCGCATCACCGTAAAAGATAAATTCGGTAAATACGCCGATACCAATGCATATTTCACCGACGAACTGTTTAAGTAAATAGAAGTTAGGGCTTTTATAGTTGATTTTTGCTCTATCAATAGCAAAAATCTTCATTAAGAAGCCTCCCCCAGAAGGGGAAGGGGGACCGCCTTTGGCGGTGGATGAGGTGTTTTATTTATATTGTAAAAAGCCGTTCTCAAGAGAGAACGGCTTTTACTTTATCAATTCGTCACAAGCAACATTGAATATTTGCGATAAT
The DNA here is from genome assembly GCA_045632225.1 of Eubacteriales bacterium. Taxonomy (GTDB): domain Bacteria; phylum Bacillota; class Clostridia; order Oscillospirales; family CAG-272; genus UMGS902. The sequence continues at coordinate 2,504 of JAZQWE010000233.1, forward strand.
GCCAAAAGCTCAATATCAGTTACAAAACGCTGACCGCTTTCAATTCGTTGTATTGCATTTTTGTCAACATCAATTCCGAGGATTTGCAATTTTTCTGCAAGCGCCCTCTGTGACATTTTTGGGGTATAATTCTTTCGTAGCAAATAAACATTACCGCCGCAAATATTGTTTTTGCCGCTGTTTGATTTGTTTTTAAACATACTAAATAACCTCATTTGACATTCACTGCTTGACAAAATTATTATACGATGGTATAATGTCATAAATGACATTCACCAAATGTCAAAAATATTGCCAAATTTCGTCCACAATAAATTGAACAAATTGGGAGGATTAAAATGAAAAAGTTATTTTATCTGTTTTTGTGCCTATGTATATGTATCGTATGCACCATGGCAGCTTCAGCCGAAACCTATAGCGGAACATGCGGCGAAAATGTTGTGTGGACGCTTGATACCGAAAGTGGAGAAATTGTTATCTCGGGAAATGGTGACATGCTTGATTTCGCCAGCTGTTCGGACGCTCCATGGTATAAACACCGCACACATATCAAGAAAGTAACCGTCGCTAACGGTGTGACATCTGTCGGCGATTATGCTTTTGACTGGGTATATAAGAATTTAAGTGAAGTTGTACTTGCAGATAGTGTAAAAACGGTTAATTACGGTGCTTTTTCATATTTAACATCACTCACTACTGTTGATTTGGGCGAAGGTATTGAAACTGTAGGATATTATGCTTTTCAGCATACTTCAATAGAAAAACTTTATGTCCCTGCAAGCGCTAAAACTATTGGTAGCTGTGCATTTCGCGGTTGCAGCAGCCTTGCAGACCTAACATTTGCCGAAGGTATAGAAATAATTGGCGATTTTGCTTTTAACGATTGCACCTCGCTTAAAACCGTGACAATTCCGGATAGTGTTATAGAACTTCTACATGGCGCATTTGCATTTTGCGAAGCACTCGAAGAGGCGACAATCGGAAACGGGCTTAAAGAGCTTTCTTCGGAAGTATTTCGCGGCTGTTATTTGCTTGAAAAAGTGAATATAGGTAGCAGAGTTGTGCAAATAGAGGACGATGCTTTTTTAGATTGCTATGCTCTTACAGAAATAACAATTCCTGAAAATGTTCTTACAATTGACATGTGTGCTTTCCGTGGAAATTATTATCTTGAAAAGGTGACTATATCACCTTATACAGTTTTTATACATGATGCGGCATTTGAAGATTGTGAAAATTTAACCGTTTACGGTTATGAGCCGAGTGCTGCCAAGGATTATGCCGATAAAAACGGACATACCTTTGTTTCTCTCGGTGCAAGCCCGTTTGTTGCATATGGTTTTGTGGGCGATAGAGTTTATTGGTTTCTCAATGGTGACGGAACTCTCAAAATATGCGGAGAGGGTGAAACCTACGAGTATAACTCAAGCGCAAAATTGCCGTGGTATGAATATAAGGGTGAAATTAAATCGGTTGAGATTTGCAGCGGTGTGACAACTATATCTGGCGGCGCGTTTTTCTTCTACACTGCTCTTGAATCTGTAAAAATCGCGGATACCGTAACAGTAATCGGCGATCATGCATTTTGTTATACTTCCATATCCGATATTGAACTTCCAAAGAGCGTTATCGAAATCGGGTACTATGCATTCCGCAACTGTTCAAATCTTACTTCGGTTACAATCGGTCGCGAGGTGAAAAATATAGGTGAGGGTGCATTTGGAAAATGCGGTGAGGGCTTTACAATCTACGGTTATAAGGAAAGCGCCGCAGAAACCTACGCGGCATCCGAAGAAATCTCGTTTGTCGTACTTGAGGCAACAGAGGATGTTGACGGTGATGGCGAAGTAACCGTAAGGGATGTTTTGGCTGTTCTTAACTGTTTGCTAAACAGAGAAATTGATATAGATGCAGATATGGACGGCGACAGAACAATTTCGCTTATTGATGTTCTTCGCGTTTTAAAAGCAGTAGTTGGATAATAAAAATCACCAAGTTCATTTTTTGAACTTGGTGATTTTTTATATTGTCTATACAAGCACAATTCCAATATCTACATTGACAAGGTCACCGACAAGGGACGGGGCATTGCCAAGGAACATTCCCGTTTTGTAAAATCCGATTGACACCGTCAAATCCGATTTTACCGCAAGCACACTTTCGCCCGTGTCGCCGTTAAGCCCGCTGTTTATGTCCGCGCTGATTACAAAAGCACCGCTTTGGTTTATTGCTTTGATTGCCTCGGCATACGCACCGCGCGGCTCACCGCTAAATCCCGTGCCAAGGAGACAGTCTACCACAATGTCAAAGCCGCTTAAATCACAGTTTTGACACTCTAAAACTCCTTTTGAAATCGCCATATCATAATAATAGCGCCCATCCTCGGAGAATTTCTCCGAAACTCGCACAAGCGTGCTTTTTATACCATTATCGGCAAGAATGCACGAAAGCGCATAACCGTCGCCTGCGTTATTGCCGCTACCGCAAACAATGGCGATTTTTCCATGCCATTTGGCACAGCGATAAATTCCCATTGCCGCACGGTACATAAGCTCTTTTGAAGGTACAAGGTTTGCAATCGTATATGCATCGCTGTCGCGCATCTTTTGCACGGAGATGGCATTTTTAAATTCGGGAGAGTCTTTGCACGGCTTCATATTACAGCTCCTCGTTAAATTGGCTCTTATATCCAATGCCGAAAATTTCTGTGGCGTTTGTGATTATCATAAATGCATCGGGGTCATTTTCTTTTACAATGTCGCGCAGTTTGGGAAAAGTTTGCTTTTTTGCCGCGCAGAGAATAACCTTTTTCTCTTTGCCGAGATATGCCCCCTCGCCATTAAGCAGGGTAACGCCCACCTCAACTTTTGTGAGAATTTCGTTTGTAAGCTCGCGGTATTTGTCGCTGATGATGTAGACAAGTTTTGCACCCTCGGCACCGTAAAGCACCTTGTCAAGGATAAAACTTGAAAGTGTCATTGCGATTGCAGAGTAAACCGCGATTTTAAAATCTCCAAATGCCAAAAGGTTTGCCGTTACCACAAAAGCATTTACAATCAGCGACATTGCACCCGTGCGAATGTGGCGATACTTTTGGCGAAGGAATTTTATGATGATGTCGCTGCCGCCCGTACAACCGCCCGAACGGAAAACAAGTCCAAGACCTACGGCATCAAGCACCGCGCCGCAGAGCGAGGGGATTAAAAGGTCATCGGTTACAATTCCGCTTGATAGCGCAAACGGCTCAAGAACATTGATGAGAGCTGACATAAAGCATGTTGCATAGATTGTCAGCGCAACAAACTTTTTGCCAAAGCGGAGCAGCGCAAGAATGAAGAGCGGCACATTCATCAAAAAGACAACAGTACCCGTAGAAATAGCGGGGAAAATATGGCTGATGATAACCGCAAATCCCGCAATGCCGCCCGGCGCGATTTTATATGGGTCATAGAAAAATGCCACGGCAAGTGCAAAGCACGCCGCACCAACACTCGCAATTAAAAAACTTTTTATAAAAGATTTCATTTTTGAAAATCTCCGTAACTGTTTTTTTGTTTTATTATACCACAAGTTGTTTGATTTTTTAAAACAAATGTGCTAAAATATAAAAAAATGTTTTGGAGAGGGAAAATGTTCTGGATTGTATTTGGCGCTATAACCGCCGCGGTTTTAATTATACTCGCATTTGTGCTTGCATTTGTATGTAAAAAACTTTTTGCATTTGCTCTTTGCCGCGACCAAAAGATGGAACTTGGTGACGGGTTTAAAGAACAGCTTAAAGCGCATGCGGATGTGTGGGAAAGGGGTAAAGCGTTTTATGACACACTTGAAAAAGAAGATGTGTGGATTGAGAGTTTTGACGGACTTAAACTTCACGGTACGCTTATAAAAAACGGTGACGGAAAGAAACTTTTGATAGAAGCACACGGATACCGCTCATATCCGGAGCATGATTTCATCGCTTCGCTTCCGTATTTTTACAAAAAAGGTTTAAGTGTTTTGTTCATCGACCAACGCGCGCATGCAAAAAGCGAGGGTGAGTATATAACATTTGGTGTTTATGAGCGACTTGATATGCGCGATTGGGTATATTTTGCAATGGAAAAACTCGGCACGGATATTGAGATTGTTTTGCACGGCATCTCCATGGGTGCTTCCACCGTGCTTATGGCAAGTGCGCTTGATTTGCCCGAAAATGTAAAAGGAATTATAGCGGACAGCGGTTTTACATCGCCGCACGATATTTTTGTAAAAGTGCTTGAAAACGCTTTCCATGCAAAGCCGTTCCCAATACTCAATATTACAGAGCAAATGGCGATTGTAAAGGCTCATTTTGGATTTAAAGATGCAAGCACACTTGACGCTATGGCAGAGAATACGCGCCCTGTTTTGTTTGTTCACGGCGAGGATGACGATTTTGTGCCGATTGAAATGACAATGGCAAATTATGAAGCATGCACGGCCGAAAAATCATTTGTCTATGTAAAAGGAGCGCTTCACGCTTGCGGATACCTCATTGACAGAGAGTCTTGCGAACGCGAACTTGATGCGTTCCTTGCAAAAACGCTTGAAGTTTAATTAGCACTTGCAAAAACTCCCGAATTTTTATTGAAATTTGGGAGTTTTTTGCAAGAATCGCGTTGACTTCTTGCAAATTGTTTGTTATAATAAAGTAATGCGTAAAACGCATTATACTATGTAAAGATAAATTTGGGTGCATTATGAGAAAAGATCTTATCAGAGAAATTGAGGAACTTATGCCCACTTTCTCAAAAGGACAAAAGACTATTGCAAACTATTTGATCAATAATTATGATAAAGCGGCATATCTCACCGCATCAAAACTCGGCAAAGAGGTTGGCGTTTCAGAATCAACCGTTGTCCGTTTTGCCATTGAACTTGGCTTTGACGGCTATCCGGGACTTCAGCATTCGCTCCAAGAGATTATCCGTACCCGCCTTACAACAAAACAGCGTATGGTTGTTGCCGCTACAAGAATCGGTGACGGCGATATTTTGCGTAGCGTTTTTGAGTCGGATATTGATAACATCCGTCGCACAATGGATGAAATCAGCCGCGAAGATTTCAATACGGCGGTTAGAAAGATTATTGCCGCAAAGAATATATATATCATCGGCATGCGTTCTTCAAGCGCGCTTGCAAGCTTTTTGACCCACTATTTCCGCCTCATGTTTGACAATGTACGCATGGTACAGTCAACAAGCGGTAGTGAAGTGTTTGAGCAGATTTTGCGCATTGGTGAAGGCGATGTTATGATTGCGATAAGTTTCCCACGCTACAGCGCAAGACTTATCAATGCAGTTGCTTATGCCAAAGAGCAGGGAACTAACATTGTCGCTGTTACTGACAGCACGATGTCACCCGTTGCACCCTATGCAAACGAAACGCTTGTTTGCCGTAGTGATATGGCGTCAATCGTTGACTCCTTTGTCGCTCCTCTCAGTTTGCTTAACGCCCTTGTTGTTGCAATAGCAAAGGAAATGCAGACCGAACTCAGCGATGTGTTTGACAAACTCGAACGCATTTGGGACGAGTATAATACCTATGCAAAGGTGCATGACTGATGCGCATTGCTGTAATAGGTGCAGGCGCCGCGGGAATGATGGCGGCGGGACGCGCGGCAGAACTTGGCGGCGTTGTCACATTATTTGAAAAAAACAAATTCAGCGGTAAAAAACTCCGTATAACGGGCAAGGGCAGATGCAATGTTTGCAACGATTCGGATGTAAATACCGTTATTGAAAATATTCCCACAAACCCAAGATTTATGTACACCGCGCTTGCTTCGTTTGAGCCTTCGGATGTA
>JAZQWE010000234.1:0-4708 GCA_045632225.1 Eubacteriales bacterium
GGCGATACCAAAACGCCCATGCTTGTCGGCCTTGTGATGAATTTGATAAATGTTGTGCTCAATTTCTTCCTTATATATAATACGCGCACGGTGCACATCTTTGGTAAAAGTTTCACCCTTTACGGCGCGGGACTTGGCGTAAACGGCGCGGCGCTTGCAAGTGCCATTGCCTTTACCCTCGGCGGTGTGCTTATCACCGTGGCGCTCTTTTCGCATAAAGAAATTTCACCGCGCCATTACCGAGTTCTCCCCGATGAGGAGATTTTGCTCCCGTGTCTGAAAATTGCACTCCCAAACATGTTTCAGCGATTTGGCACCTATCTTGGCTATGTGGTTTTTGCCTCGATGATAAATTCGCTCGGTGGCATTGCTACGGCAACTCACACAATCGCAAACACGGTTGAGTCGGCGTTTTACATCCCGGGCTACGGCATGCAAAGCGCGGCGGCAACGCTTGCGGGCAATGCGCTCGGCGCGCGCGACAAAGAAAGAATGCGCGAGTTTTCAAAGGTGATTTTGCTTGTGGAAATCGCACTTATGATTGTTTCGGGCGGCTTGCTTTTTGCGTTTGCAAGACCGATGATGGCGCTGTTTTCGTCTGATGCAGAGGTTATTACCCTTGGTGTAACGGTGCTCCGTATGGTCGCAATCAGCGAACCGGTTTTCGGCGCGGCGATAATTTTAGAGGGTCTTATGCTCGGCGTTGGCAATACTCTTGTGCCCTTTGTTTACAATATCGTTTGTATGTGGGGCGTGAGAATTGTCGGCACATTCGTCTGCACACTCTTCTTTAGCGGCGGCCTTGTCAGCGCATGGGCGTGCATGATTTTGCATAATTTGCTTTTGTTTGCACTCTTTCTTTGGCATTACCTCGGCCGAAAATGGAACCCACTTGAGTGACGGGGACGGGAGGACAATAGGCGGAAGATTCAACATCCATAACAAAAAAGGAGCCGCATGGCTCCTTTTTATGTCAATCAGGGATATATTCCGCAATGTCTGCAAGAGTACAGTCAAGCGCGGCGCAAAGTTTATTCAAAGTTTTTGTTTCCATATTATCATTTGCGCGAAGGCGGCGAATTGTTTTGCTGTCAATCCCGCATTTTTCGCGTAGCCAATAGGTTGATACGCCTTTTGCATCCATAGTGACCCAAAGTTTATCAAATTTAATCATTTTACATACCCCCTTGACAATTATTATTATGGGGGTTATAATTCCTTTTATTAAGGGGATATAATCCTCATGACAAGGAGCGCAAGATGGATTTTTACAGAGAAATAATTATAAATGTTTTAAAAGATGAGAATGTGAAAGTTTCTTTTCCTGATTTGAAATTAGATGCAAAGAAAATTGTAGAACTTGAGTGTTACAAGGCGCTCAAAGAAATTAGAAACATTCTTGACGATGATTCGCTTGATGACGCGACATGTTTTCAAAAAATAGAGGAAATTGTTTGCGTGTTTGAGGAGATGGGTTTTAATGGCGGAAGCCGTCACGATTTTGGATAATGAGGTAAATTATTGGTTATGGTACGAAACTAACTTGTCATCTTGAGGCTTTGCCGAAGGATCTGAAAACCGCAGATTCGTCGCTGATGTTTAGAATGACAAGCGGGAGGTTTTGACATCCATAACAAAAAAGGAGCCGCATGGCTCCTTTTTGCATATCAAAACTTTTCAATATCAATCTTTTTTGCGCTTACGGTTTCGCCGCCGAGGAATATGCGTGCCACCGAGTCAAAATTCACCGGGGAGTCACTCACATAAAACTCGCTGTCACCTGCATCGCCTTTGGCAAACTTTGCAACCTCTTTTGCCGCAGCCGCGCCCGAGTTTATCAAGGTGACATTTGGTAAAACATCTGCGATAATATCCGCAATGATGGGGAAGTGCGTGCAACCGAGGATGAGGGTATCCGCGCCTGCGGCCTTGATTTTTTCAAGATAGTCCTGCGCCACAAGGCGAGTAACCTCGCAGTCGCGTGCGATGTATCCGTTTTCAACAAGGGGCACAAACAACGGGCACGCCACCGACACAACATCTTTTGCGCCGCCCGCGCGGAGTTTTTTATTAAACGCGCCGCTTGAAACGGTTGCGCCCGTGCCGATGACGCCGACAATGCCATTCTTTGTGCTTGCGAGCGCTTCGTTTACCGAGGCATCAACTACGCCAATCAGCGGAATGTCAAACTCTTCTTTGAGTTCATCAAGTACAACCGACGAAACCGTGCCGCATGCGGCAAGGATTGCATCAGCGCCTTGGGAAATCAAAAACTCGATGTCCTGACGCGCATATTTCAAGAGAATTTCATGGGAACGGGAGCCGTACGGAACGCGCCCCGTATCGCCAAAATATACAAAATGTTCGCTCGGTAAGAGCGTGAGCAGTTCGCGGTAGGCAGTGAGGCCGCCAAGACCGCTGTCAAAAATTCCAATCATTATTTCTCCATAATAGCGACACGGAAATTTCCTCCGTAGTCGTTAATAGCAGTAAATTTAAAGCCGTGTTCGGCCGCGAGCGCCGCCGCGTCCTCCTTTTGGTCATAGCCAAACTCAAAGGCGAAAAAGCCGCCTTCATTTAACAAATGCTTGTAGTTTTCCACAATTGCGCGGTAAAAGTCCATGCCGTCATCGCCGCCGTCAAGCGCAATGCGCGGCTCGTGAAAGAGTTCCGCCTCAAGCGAGTCAACCACGGCTGTTTGAATGTACGGCGGGTTTGAAACTATGCAATCAAAGTGCTCGTCAAGCGACGGTGGCGCTTTGACATCCGCAAAATAAAACTCCACCGAGGAAACTTTGTTATGCTCGGCATTCTTTTTTGCAATTTCAAGCGCACCTTGACTGATGTCTGCAGCTTTGCCGCTTACATCGGGGCGATTTTTCGCAGTTGAAACGGCGATACAGCCGCTACCCGTGCAAAGGTCCAAAAAGCGCGCGCCTTGCGGCAATTTTTTCACAAGATAGTCAACAAGCACCTCGGTGTCGCTTCTCGGAATCAGGCACGCGGGCGACACGAAATATTCCTCGCGGTAAAAATACCACTTTCCTATTATATATTGCAGCGGCTCGCGGTTTATGCGTCTTTCAACGGCGCTTGGCAAGTCGCACTCGGCAATTTCTTCGCAAAGAATACGCGCTTCACCGTCGCTGTTTTCAATTCCCGCGGCTTCGAGCGCCGATTTGACTTCAGTTTGCGTCATTTTCTTTTTGTTCTTCGGTTTCTTCTACGGGTTTTGATGCGGCAATCGCGGCCTCGACATCGGCGTAGTCAAATTCCTCGGGCATTGCCGCCTTTGTCGCGGTGATTGCGATTTCAAGTTGTTTAAGGTCGGGTTCGCGGGTGGTTACTCGCTGCATCCAAAGGCCGGGTGCGGACAAAACTCTTGTAAAGATGTTGTCATGCTTGCCCGCAAAGAGGATGAATTCAAATCCAAGTCCGCAAATGATGGGCATCAGAGGTAGCTTGATTGCGTAGCGGAGCCAAATGTTGTCCCACGGTACAAAGGGGAGGGAGAACACAATCACGCTGATGATGAGCATTACGAAAATGAAACTTGTGCCGCAACGCGCGTGGAAACGCGAGTGCTTTGCCGCGTTTTCGGGGGTGAGCTCGTCGCCCGCTTCGTAGCATGCGATGGTTTTGTGTTCGGCACCGTGGTATTCAAATGTGCGGCGGATGTCGGGCATCAGCGACACAAGCAGAATGTAGCAGACAAATACGGCAATGCGGATTAAGCCTTCGCAAAGTGTCTTTGCCCAGCCGAGCGAAAGGCCGCCGAGCGAAAGCAGGTAGTCAATGCCCTTGGTTGCTGCGGTTGGGAGCAAGAAGAAGAGTCCCACGGCAAGAAATACGCCAAGGACGCTTGCGATTGCCATTATAATATTGAAGATTTTGTCGCCGAATTTGTCAAGGAGCCATTTTTCAAACTTTGTTTCGGGTTCGTCAAGGTCCATGCCGATGGCTTCGGCGGAAAGTGTGAGCACCTTGAACGAGAGTTTGAATGACTCGATAAGGGTCACAACGCCGCGGATAATCGGGATGTTGAAAAATTTGTGGCGCTTGCGCAGGGATGTATACGAATGGTTTGAAACGGTGATTGAGCCGTCCTCCATTCGCGAGGCGATACTGTATCGGTCGCCCGAGCGCATCATAACGCCCTCAAGCACCGCTTCGCCGCCGACTTTGCCAAGTCGGCAGTTTTGTTCGCAGTTTTTTGACATTTATGTTTTCCTCTTTCGTTAATTGTTTTATCATTTAATTGTATCATATCTGTTTAAAATAATCCACAGTTTTTTAAAACTTCATAAACTTTCCTTATTATATATGGGCCGCATGGGTTTGTTTGCTTTACTTAACCCTACAAATTGTGGTTTAAAAAGCCAAAAATCACCATATAATGTGGCATGAAAAAAAGTTGAAAAAAGTTTAAAAAAACTGTTGACAAAAGGGATACAAAGAGATATAATGTAAAAGCTGCCACCGAGAAGGTGACAAGCGGTTCGAAAAAAACTTTTTAAAAAAGTTTCAAAAACCTCTTGACAAACGCTTTCGAAAGTGGTATCATAACAAAGTCGCCGCGAGGGAAACCTCAAGGGAGACGAATTCGGTCATTGAAAATTGAACAACAAAGAGAAAGAAACACGAACTGCAAAGTTAAGTGTAGATCTCGAACAATTCTTTAGAGAAACCAAGTAAAAAAACTTATGCG
>JAZQWE010000235.1:0-2943 GCA_045632225.1 Eubacteriales bacterium
AACATAATTTTAATCGTATAAACTATAATTTACATTTTTATTTTACACTTCCGAGTAAGAGCCGAGGAAGGTGCCGCCGTCATATTCCGCATCGAAAAGGTCAAGCGTTTCAAGGAGACCGTCGGCATAGAGGGATGCATCAAAATCAAGATAGAACATGTATTCAAAATCCTTGCCGGGGATGGGACGGCTTTCAATTTTTGAGAAGTTTACGCCAAGAGCGGCAAACTTTGCAATAATTGAGAAAAGCGAGCCGGGTGTGTGGGGGAGGGTAAACATGATACTTGTCTTGTTTGCGCCGGGGTAGATTTCAAGGTCTTTGGAAATGCAGATAAAGCGGGTGTAGTTGTTGTCGCTGTCCGCAATGTTGTCTGCAATTTGCTCAAGGTTGTATACAGCCGCCGCAGAGGGGTTGCAGATTGCCGCAACATCGTTTCTCTCACTTTCCGAAACCATCTTTGCTGCAATCGCGGTGTTTGCGCACTCGGTTACCTTAACGCCGAGGGACTGGAGGAAGGATGAGCATTGGCCGATTGCCTGCGGATGGGAGAAAATCTCTTTAATAGAGCCAAGAGCCGTGCCTTTTTTAGCAACAAGTGTGTGTTCTACGCGGAGCTTTATGCTTTTTACAATGTAGAACTTGTGCTTTTTCATAAGGTCATAAACCTCGGTTACAGAACCGTGGAGGTTGTTGGAAATGGGGAGAATGCCATAGCGGCAAAAGCCTTTTGCAACCGCGTTGAATACGCCCTCAAAACTTCCCATAAACATAATGCTTGGGATGGAAAAGAGTTTTTCAGCCGCGAGTTGGGAGTTTGCGCCCTCGGTGCCCTGACATGCAACTGTGCATGTGGTGGGGAGGTCATGCGCTGTTTTTTCAGCCGCCGCGTTGATTTGCGCCGCAAGTCTGCCGCCGTTTGAAATGCACTTGCTCTGGTAGGAGCGGGAAACCTCAAAAAGTGTGTTGTAAAGCACCTTTGTGTAGGTTGCCATGCCGCTTTCCATATCCTTTGTCAGTCTTGCTACGATTTCGCGTTCGCGCGCGGGATAGAATATTGGCAAATCATTTGCCTTTTTATATTCTGCTATGTCGGCACAGAGTGCCATTCTTTCTTCAAAAGCCGCTTTTATGGTATCGTCAAGCGAGTCGATTTTCTCGCGGATTTCTTTCATATCCATTTTAGTCTTCCTTCAATAAGTCTAAGATACAAAGTGCGGCCATAGCCTCGATAACGGGTACCGCTCTTGCAACAATGCACGGGTCGTGTCTGCCGCCGATTTCAAGTGTTACATTTTCTTTTGTTTCAAGGTTCACGGTGTTTTGCACCATGCCAATCGAGGGGGTTGGTTTCAGCGCCACGCGGAAGATTATCGGCATGCCGTTTGAAATGCCGCCCTGAATGCCGCCGGAGTTGTTTGTCAATGTTACAACTCTGTCGCCGTCAAATGCAAAAGTGTCATTGTGCTCGCTTCCGCGCATTTTTGCACATTCAAATCCGCTACCGAATTCAACACCCTTCACAGCGGGAACTGCAAATAGTGCAGATGCAATTTTGCCCTCAATTCCCTCAAACAGCGGGCCGCCAAGTCCTACGGGTACACCCGTTACGGCACATTCAACAATGCCGCCAACGCTGTCGCCGTCGGCCTTTGCACTAAGGATTATCTCGCGCATTTTTTCGCCCGCACCGCTCGAGAGGGTGGGGAATTCCTTTTCTTCTACAGCGGTGATGTTGCACGGATTTACCGCGTCAAAGGCATCGTCATAAACGCCGCCGATCATCAAGGCGTGCGCGCCGATTTTGATGCCGCTTTCTTCCAAAAACTGTTTTGCCATGCCGCCGCCAATGCAAAGCGGGGCGGTGAGTCTGCCGCTGAACGCGCCTCCGCCGCGAATATCGTTTGCGCCGCCGTACTTTATCTGTGCGGCAAAGTCCGCGTGGGATGGGCGGGGAGTGTTTCTCAGTTTGTCATAGTCGCGCGAGTGTTGGTTTTGGTTGTGTATAATCGCGCTGATTGGCGCACCCGTGGTAACGCCGTCAACAATTCCGCACAAAAATTCAGGTTTGTCGCTCTCTTTGCGCGGTGTGGAGGTCGCATTTTGCCCCGGAGCACGGCGAAGCATAAACTTGTAGAGTTTTTCCTCGTCAATCTTCACTCCGGCAGGAAAGCCCGAAAGTGTCATGCCGATGGCTGCGGAGTGCGACTCGCCAAATATTTCAATCTTTACTTTATTGCCCATCTGTGACACAGTATTTTCCTCCGAGTTTTTCAAAATCTTCAAAAAAAGTTGGGTACGATTTGTTTACACATTCCGCGCCGCGGATGATAACATCGCCGCTGGCGCGCTGTGAGGCAATTGCGGCACACATTGCAATGCGGTGGTCATTTGCAGCGTCAATCACGCCGCCCGTGAAACTGTCAACGCCGTTTATCACAAACCCGTCAGCAGTGCCGCGAATGTTTGCACCAAGATTTTTAAGCATTGCCACGGTTGTTTCAATGCGGTCGCTTTCTTTTATTTTAAGGCGCGCACCGCCCGTGATAACGCTTTCGCCCTTGGCAAGTGCAAGCGTTGTTGCAAGCGCGGGGAGTGCATCGGGAATATCTTCGCCGTTAAAACTTACGGCACTTAATTCCCCTTCGCCGCGTTTTGCGGCATCTATAATTTCGAGAATGTTTTTATCTTTTTGATATGAGTTTTTGTCAAGACCTAAAACGGTGATGTCAGCGCCAATGGCGGCACCGCAAATCCAAAATGTCGCATTTGACCAGTCGCCCTCTGCCACATAGTCACCGACTGACAAAAATGTCTGGCTACCTTTTATAAAGTATCCGTAATGAGTTTTTTCTACATTTATATTAAATCTTTCAAGCGTTGCAAGGGTCATGTCGACATATCCCGCCGAAACAAGGGGACTTGTCAGGTGAATTTCGCTGTCC
>JAZQWE010000236.1:0-5797 GCA_045632225.1 Eubacteriales bacterium
CCTTATTATATAGGGGCGTATGGAAGAAAATTTAAATGCGTATTTGTGCGAAAAAAAGACAGGTGTAAAAAAATGAACTTTTGTACTGAAATATCACGCACTTCTTTTGTGCAGATTGTCAAAAAGCAAGGTGCACTAAAAAAACATTTCTTTTTTGAACAATATATACATCAAAAACTTTCGTACAACAGAAAAGTATAAATTCTTTTTGATTTTTTACCTTAATTTTTACATTTTTTAGCATGCTAAAGTTCTAAAAAGTAAAATTCAAAATGCGATCAAAGCATCACACAATATAAAATATGTTAAATCGTACAAAAAAACAACATAATTGTTGGGCGATATTGACATTTTTGTATGAATGTTGTACAATGATTACAACAGTTAAAACTGTGTCTTCAAAAATTTTTTAGAAAAGGAGAAATTCTTATGCAAAAGAAACTTCTTAGCATCTTGCTCGTGCTCTGTATGCTTCTCAGCATGTTCCCGATGGTTCTTCCTGTAGCGGCAGAAGAAACCGTTGTTGAAGAGGTTGAGAATACAGAAGTTTCGACTACTGATGTAGTTGAAATCGGCACAGCAGATGAACTCGCCGCTCTTATGAGCGATTCGTCCAAGTGGGCAGGCAATTACAAGCTTACAGCTGACATTGACCTTTCCGCTGTTGCTACCCAGGCTTGTATTGGTAATAGCGAAGTCCCCTTTACCGGTACATTCGACGGTAACAACAAGACCATTTCCGGAATTAACCTTGCCGGCACAACCCCCGGTTTCGGTTTTTTCGGTATTGTAAGCGATGACGGTGACACAACCGTTATCAAAAACCTCACTATTGCAGGTTCCGTAACATCCACATCCACCTTTGTCGGCGGTCTTGTTGGTGTAATCAACGGTGAAACCGTAATTGAAGGTATCACTTCCAACCTCACCACCATCAGCGCGGCATCTTCCGGCCGTCTTGGCGGTATCGTTGGTGGTATTCTTAACAACAATTCTCTCGTACAGAGCAAGCCTTTCGAAAAGGCTGACGGCTTTACTGCAATTGTTAAAAACTGTGTTAACAATGCTAACATCTCCGTTACAGGTACTTCTGTAGTTCGTGTAGGTGGTATCGTTGGTACTGTTGCTCCCTCTTCCACCGGCAGAGGCGCTACACACTACCTCGTTGATAACTGTGTAAACAACGGTGACATCACCACTCCCGGTACCGCTAATGCAGCTTGTGCCGGCGGTATTGTTGGTAATGTTGACGGCGGTGCTATTGATGGCTCTTCCACCACCATTTCTAACTCTACTAACTACGGTGACATTACCGTTAAGCAGACTCGTACCGGTGGTATCGTAGGTTCTTTCGCAGAACTCGGAAGCGGTGCAACCCACAATACCATTGAAAACTGTGTAAACTACGGTAACATTACCGCTACTCAGGCAATTGGTGGTATCGCAGGTTATGCATTCTCCACTGCTGTAAGCGGTGGTACAACTCTTATCACCAAGTCTTATAACTACGGTACAGTTGCATCCAGCGCTAAGTCCAGCTCCGGTTGGTGCGGCGGTGTTGTTGGTTATGCAAAGCTCAACAACTCTACCGACAATTGCGGTACCATCACTGTTAGCTACTGCTACAACGAAGGCGCAGTTAAGCAGGAAGCTTTGGCATCCGGCAAAAACGCACAGCTCGGCGGTATCTTGGGTTACTGCATTGGCGGTAACGCTAACAACCGCGTTACTGTTCAGTCCTGCTGGAACAACGGTCCCGTTACCGTTACTGCTGGTAATGACGCCGGCGGTGTAGTTGGTGTAGGTAATGCAGTTTGGGTATATGACTGTCTTAATACCGGCAATGTAACTCTTGGTAACGGCGGTATCGCCGGCGGTATCCTTGCAAAGGCTGCTGCTAAGGGTATTGTTGCCCGTTCCTACAACACCGGTGCTATCAGCGCAACCGGTACAAAGAACTCCGTAGTAGGTAAGTATGCAGATGCAAACTCTCTTTACACCTACGAGGCACTCTTCTATTCCGATGCAGGTGCAGATGCAAATGCTACCTATGTAGCTCCCGCAGATGCAACTCTTGCTTCTAATTTCCAGGGTCTTAATGCAAACCATGAGTGGTTGATTACTGCACATGGTGTTGAACTCGTAGCTTTCCATGAACATGACCTTAACGCAACATTTGCACCCGTAGATGGCGGTCACGTAACTGCATGTTACTGTGGCGATACCGAAACTTACGGCACCGAAGTTATTGCTCACGTTATGGCCGGTGATGTTTGCGAAGACTGCGGTTATGTTTCTTGCGCACATGCAAACACTGTTGTAATGGAAACTGCTGTTCCTACATGTAATGCAGTTGGTTACTATGATGTATTCTGTAACGATTGTCAGACCTATGTATCTCGCGACAACGAAAGCGAGTTTAATCCTGACAACCACGCTGCAGGTACTCACATCGTTAATGACTACGATAACTCCGGCATGATTTTGTATGTATACGATTGCTGTGGTGTTACCGCATTCGAAGACGATACATTCATTACTGAAATTTATGTTTCCACAACCGGTAACGACCTCAGCGAGGTTACTGATGTTGTAGGTGACAGCGCAGAAAATGCATTCCTTAACTTTGAAGATGCAATGGTTTATGCCGCTGCTTCTGCAACTGTTAACGGTGAAGCAACCGTTATCATCGTTGACAACGCAGTTGTTCCCAAGAACTATGCAACTCCCGCATACGACGGTATGATTACCGTTACCGGCGGCGCTCTTAACTTCAACGCATACAACCGTCGTTGGTATGCAAACGGTGATGTAACATTTGAAAACATTACCTTTAAGACCAACGCTACTGACGGTGTTCGTATCTTTGCTCAGAACCACAAGCTCGTAATGGGCGAAGGTATCGTAATGGGCAACGATGGCGTACTTACTTCCGTTGCAGGTTTCCCTGACATCAACAATGTTAAGATGTATGTTCACGGCGGTTTTGAAAATAAGACCTCTGAAGTATTGAACACCGATATTACAATTCGCTCCGGTGACTACTGGGCAGTTGTTGGTTGGAACAACATTGCTGATACTCACACCGGCCACGGTACCGGTACTATCACCATTGGTAAGACCAATGAAGATGATCTTCTCCGCATTAACTACCTCGTTGGCTTCACCTCCGGTAAGCAGTTCCTTGACGAAGATTCTAAGGTAACCTTCTTCCTTGATGGCGAATCCGACATTCGTATTTGGTATGCAGGTTCTCAGAATACTCTCGGCGAAGACACTTCCGTCCTCTATGAAACTGACATCGTTCTCATGGAAGGTGCAAACTTCAACGGTACTGCCACAACTGATATGGTTGCTGTAGACATCGCCGGTCAGCTCTGCTTCAAGAACACCAAGGTAACAACTTATGTTGATGAAAGAAATGAAGATGCAGTTGCAGATGCAGTTGTATTCGAAAATGACAATGCTTTCACCAACATGAAGACTGTTTACACCAAGACCACTTATGTTGCATACTGTGCAGAATACATCGGTCACTCCGATGCAGATGAAGACACCCTCTGCGACAACTGTGGTGCAGGTACCGACTGTGACCATGTTAACGTTACAAAGGAAGTTATTACTACTTCCACATGTAACACCTACGGTACATACAACCTCCACTGCTCCGACTGTGGTAACTATGTATATTCCGAACCTCAGGCTGAAACTGAGTATGATGCTACAAACCATGTAGATGCAGAAGGTAAGTCCGATGTAACATGGGTAGCAAACGAAAACGGTACATTTGACCTCGTATGTAACCTCTGCGGCACTAAGGCTGTTGAAGGTGCAGAGGCTGCATTTGTACACATCGACCCCTCTCTTGTAAACAAGGTTCACGGCGTTGCAACCGCTTCCGACGATAACCTCGGTACTTCTTACGAAACTGCAGTAGCAACTCTTGCAGAAGCAATTGAAAGACTTGCTACCGTTGGCGGTAAGGTAATCTTTGACTCCGTTCTCGAAATTACCAGCGCAGGCATCAGAAATCTCCCCGCATGGGAAAAGGAAATTACCTTTACTTATGGCCGTGTTGAAACCGGTTTCCGTATTACCCAGCACGGTGCCGTAATTGACTTCAACGGTCCTACCAAACTCGAAAACTTCCTTATCAACGGTGGTAACACCGCTAAGCAGAACAACTCCGACAACGGCTGGTACAACATCCCCGTACTCGTTGCAAACTGGAATGACTTCACCTTTGGTGATGGCGTTAAGACATGGGGTGCTTGCTACTTCGTAGTAGGTAACACTATTACTACCGCTAATGTTGCTGAAAATGAAGTTATCGACCTTGCAACAGGCGTTGACGAAAACGGTAATCCTATTCAGAAGGTTATCAACATAACCTTTAACAGAACTGCTGCAGGTAAGGTTTCTGACGATCAGCCTGCAACCGCAACATTTGACCGCGTATACCTCGGTGCTCGTAACCGTACAACCGATCCTATCACCGTTAAGAATGTTCACATCAACATGGTGAGCAACAATGCTACATTCAACCTTGTATATGCAGGTTCTGTAAGTAGCGGTGACCAGGCATTCATGGAAAACTGCTCCATCAGCGCTGTATTCAACGGCACAGGTGATGCTTATGTTAAGCACTTCCAGGTTGGTATGGGTAACTGCAACAGTACCGGTACTGCATACCTTGACAGACTCGACCTTGAGTTCAACGGTACTGCATACATGCAGGCTTCCGCTGAAAACCACAAGGATACTGAAGTTATCAAGACAAAGGGCTTCTCTACTCGTAATGTAAAGGAAGTTAATGTTAAGATTTCCGACGGCGCAGAACGCGTATACGAGTATGATTCAAACGGCGCTACCAAGACCGCATATAAGTATCATGAAGTTCCTTTCTTCTTCTCTAAGAGTGCAGGCTATACTCCTGACGGTACTGAAACCGTAAACATTACCTACGGTTCTCACTCCTTCAAGAGCGGCGTTGCATATCCCTCTTACAACGCAATGTACACCGTTAACAAGACCGTTAACGATGAATGTACATGGGGCGATTGGGAAACCACTACCGTAGCAACTCCCGACAAGGCAGGCGTTGAAACTCGCGTATGTTCCGTTTGCGGACATAAGGAAACTCGCGAAGTAGAATATGTATGCACCGCACACGTTTATGTTGCAAAGGCAGACGGCACATACTATTGTGCAAACAAGTGCGGCACAGTTGATGCTCCTGTAGCAGATGCTGTTATCGCTGTATCTCCTGCAACTGTAGTAAACGGTGTTGCAACTGTTAATGTTGCAATCGACACAGATGCAATCTGGGGTGCTAAGTTTACTGTAAAGGCTCCTGCAGGCTTTACTCTCACCGGCGTAACCTCTACTCTCGATGAAGTTGCTGAAGGCGCAAGCGCATTTGCATTCCAAGGCGCTGAAACTCTCGCACTTCCTTACTCAATGGCTGTTATCAACATGAGTGTTGCTGACGGAGCACTTGACAATGTAGTTGTTGCAACTCTTACATTTGCAGTTGATGCAACTGTTGAAGTTGGCACCTACCGCGTAACTGTAACTGCAGACGAAGTTTACACTGTTGATGAAGCAGCTGTTAACACCGTTGTAGTAGCAGCGGATGTTGTAGTAGAAACTACCGCTCCTTCTTGCGACCACGCAAACACCACTACCACAAACACCGCAACATGTACAGAAGGCGGCGTTGAAAAGGTAGTTTGCGAATGCGGCGAAGTTATTTCCGAAACCGCTGTAGAAGCACTTGGCCACGCATGGGATAACG
>JAZQWE010000237.1:0-2229 GCA_045632225.1 Eubacteriales bacterium
AGTCTTTTCCCCCAACCTATATCCGCTATTCTCATCATAAAATATCTCATCTATCTGTTCAGAGGTTAAATATACTTTCGTTTGATTTTCGTAATAGTAATATCCATTCCCTAAAGTGTATACGTCGCCCAACGAATCTTCGTATTGATATATCGTAGAACCATTATCCGCTTGTCCTGTGGCAACCAGTCTCTCTTGAACATTTAAACGCGCACTACGCCCATACTTTTTATTCAATTCGCTTCCATTAAAAATATGCGACAAGGACATAATTGACATAGAATTACTGCTTGGAATATCAGGAATCACCACAACGGATTTCCCTGTAACCATATCTAAATACAACCTTGCACCACCAACCAATTCAAATACTCTTTTGGTGCCCAGTTCTTGATACTTTGTCATATCTATATCAAAACCGTTCTCCGTTTCAATTACATTTGATGCATCATCCGTAGTACGCATACTTAAACTTGTAACTGCGGTATCCGAAATCTTCTCTTCATTGGAACTATCATCAAGCAACCCTTCCGCCATTTCTCGAACCTTGTCAATGAATTCATTTAATTCCGTTGTTTTCATTTTACATTCGCCTCTTCGCTTTTCGTTTTTGCATTAACTTCCCAAGAGAGCTTAATCAATTCTTCAATCTTTTCAGAAACTTCCTGTGCATTAAATTTTACGCCATTTTCAATCGCTAATTGATTAATCTTAGTCAAAACATACTCTTTTTTCTCTTGTCCAGTATAATTGCTAAATGTTTCAGCAATTTCCATTAATGGCGCAACCGCATCCAATAAAGCAACCCTATCCTCTATTACTCGCTTTTGCTTTCTATTTAATAGCATTTTAATAAAACAGATTAAACATGTAAAAATTAAACTTAAAACAGTTCCTGCAAGCGATAGTATCATTTCCCAATTTGTAATATTTTCCATTTTTCTTCTCCTTATGTTTTTCTTTTGTAGTTCCTTTGATTCATGTTAAATACCAACCAACGTTTTATCACCTCCCAATTTTTAACAAAATATATCATAAAAATCAAAAAGCAAACGGCAACATTCCCACCATTAACTAACAGCAAACATTTTACCGATAGAACTCATATTTTTGAGTCTCTACAACACAATCTTACAAAACCAACCATCAAATAGAAATAAGTACAGGACATGCAACTGTCAGTTAAAAAACAAAAAAAGGGGGGGCGAATCAGTCATCCCGCAAAATTTGATATGCAGTAAACAAAGAAAAGGAATTTTTTATTTTTTGCAAAAAACCTGCTATTCTAAGCACACAAAACGGAAAAAATCCGCAAGTGGTCAAACATGTGGTCAAGCCCGATTTTTGCGGCGGTTTTTGGAAAAGAAAAAAGCCTTGAAACCTTTTGTTTCAAGACTTTTACCGTGGTTGAGGCAGTAAGGAGCGTAGCGACGGAATAGCGAGCCTGTCGAGCGTCCGGGACTTTCGCCTTTAGCGGCGCGCCCCGCTCCGACGTTATCAACGTCGGACTTTGCCAGCAAATTCCGCGTTTTTCCAAGCTTTTCAAGGCAAAGCGTTTTGCTCTCGCAAAATGGCTCCCACCCTCAAGTCCGTCGCAATGCCGAAACAATAAAAAAATACAGCACACCAATGGTGTACTGTATTTTTTGGTTGAGGCGACGGGACTTGAAGCCTAAACGCCCTTCCTGAAAGCCTTTATTTATAAGGGATTCAGCGATTATTCACCAATCGTTCGCCAAAAAAACCATTACCCAAAACGGGATTTAGGTTGAGCACTAATTCCTATTTACACCATTTTAAAAGCCCAAGGGACTCATTCTCTTGGGCTTTTTATTTCATCAACTCATTAAATATAAAATCGGGGTTGCTGACCAGCCGTGGCAAAGACTGCCTGCATTGTCAAACGCACTTGCTCCGCCAGCTGTTTCCCACGCGGTGCTGCCATTTTTCACCATCTTCCCATAACGACTTCTTTTATGCAATGAGAATTAGTAGTAAAATATACAAAATAGTATAAAATTTTGCCCGCTTTTCATTTTTTCACAAGGTAGGTCGCACCACCGTTTAGCCTTGATTCTTCAGCCGCAAAGCTCATCAAATGGCTTTCAATAGATACGTCCAAATAGGTAATACCTACCGCAACTTCACCATTCAAAGCTTTGTACAGGCTGTTCATCATAAAATAGTCGGCGCCCATGTGTCCGCCAACGTTTGCCGCAGAAATATCTA
>JAZQWE010000238.1:0-4687 GCA_045632225.1 Eubacteriales bacterium
ACTCTTCGAAGTATCCTATTGTACCGACAACGAGCGATGTGAAACTCTATGGCGGTAATTGGCACGCACTTGCTGCAGGAAATAACATCGGTGATTTTACAAACACAGTAAATGTTTTAATTGACGGAGCAACCATAACCAGTTCTCTCAATATCGGCAACGGAACAGGAACGTTTGCAGGTACTACCAACGTTACCGTAAAGAGCGGTAATGTTGCCGAAATCAGAGGTACTGCGGGTGCATATAGTGTTACACTTAACGGCGGCAGCGTTGATAAACTCAGTATTGACGCAACCGTTGCTCCCGAAGTTTCTAAAACTGTTACAATATCCGAGGCTACGGGTAATATCACAACCTCTGCTCCCGAAGGATATACGCTTGTGCAAAACGGCACAGTATATTCAATCGAAGAAGTAGTAGTTGAACCCGAAGAACCCGTTAAGCCCACTACCGTATACGTGGACGGAACCGGTGCAACAGAGGGTGCATACGCAACCTTGCAGGAAGCTGTTGAAGCACTTCACGATGACGGCGGTGACGTAATTGTATGCGGCGATACCACGGTTAGTGGCGTAGTTGAACTTGTAAGAAAAAACGGCAAGGTTACAATTACCGGTCAAAACGGTGCAAAACTTATGATTGCACGTACGTTTAAGATTACAAGCGAAGTTGAATTTAACAATATTGAACTTAAAAACACGGCGTCGAGTAATTACGGATTTATCTATGCTCAGGGTAACAAACTCACGTTTGGTGAAGGCGTTGTTACCACCAAAGAAGACGGTTCAAAGTTCTTTTCCGTATATGGCGGTGTTGGTTCGGGCACAGTTGAATATGATTCTCATATTGTTGTTAAGGCGGGTTCTTACAACGTTATTTACGGCGGTAATAACCAGGGCACGTTTAACGGAAACGCAACAGTTGAGATTTCAAATGCAACTGTAACAGCAACTCTTTCCGCTAAGAGTTCTTCCGGCACCTTTGGCGGTACTTCCACACTTATTATTGACCTTCGTGGCAACAAGACCGTTAGTGCAGGAACTTATAAGGAAAACGAAACGCCCGTTCTTCTTGTAGATGAAGGATATGAAGCGGTTCTTGAGGGCGGCACATATTCTCAGCAGGAAATTAAAGAGATTGTTCCCGTAGAACCCAAACCCCTCTTCGTTGACGGCACCGGTGCAACCGAAGGCGCATATACAACCCTTGCGGCGGCACTCGCAGAGATGCCCGGCGGCGGTACTGTGGTTATCTCGGGTAACACCGTAATCTCCTCTGTAACCGTTCTTCCCGAAACTGCGGCAGTTACTATCACAAGTGTATATGGTGGCAGGGATTATACCGAAACTGCGGCACTTCAGATTTCGGCAAACCTCACACTCGGTGGCGACACCACTTTTGAAAATGTTGTAATCGAGCGCGTAAAGAGTGCCGATGCAAACTATTATATTGCGGCGGCAGGCCATAAACTTGTAATTGAGGAAAGTGCAATTTTCCTTAACTATACCGGTTTCCAATGGCTTTCCATCGTGGGCGGCACGCTCAGCGGCACACATAACGGCGGCTCTCACCTTGTAATCAAGGGCGGCCACTTCCGCAATGTGTTTGGCGGTAACTACAAGGGCGATTTCTACGGTGACTCCAAAGTAGAAATTAGTGGCGGTATGTTTGAAAACGCCGTTTGCGGCGGTAGCTATCTCGGTAACTTTACCGGTGATGCACACCTTACCTTTGGCGGTGAAGCGGCAATGCTTTATGTAACTTCCGCTCCCACCGGTCTTGTGGGTGGCTCCCTCGGTAGCGGCGGCACAAGTTCCTACACCTTTACAGGTGACATCTATCTTACACTTAAAGACGGCGCTTCTGTGACAACCAATGTTATCGGCGGTTCAAGAAACAAGGATGTTACAACAACGGGTGATGTATATCTCACTATTGACGGAACAACCTTTGTTTACTATGCAATTTATGCAGGCGGTTATACTTCGCCTCTTAACGGTAACACTTATGCAATTGTTAACGGCGGTACACTTTGGGGCGACTTCTTTGGCGGTTCATATTCCTCTACTGTAAGCGGAAACTCCAAGATTGAAATCAACGCTGGCAGAATTTGCTACTACAAGACAAATGATGCAAGTTCGTGGCCCGAACCCGCAAGCACCAAAAATGTATACGGCGGCGGTAATACCGGCAGTACACTTGGCGGCACCGCAACGGTTATTGTTCGCGGCGGTAGCATTTACGGCGATGTAAACGGTACTGCAGTTGCGGGCGCAACTGTTGCCGGTAAGACTTCTGTTACCGTTTATGGCGGCGAAATCATAGGCAAGATTGGAACAGCCGACGAAACAACCATCGACCTTTCCGGTGGAACAAGCCTTTCGCTTGGTGTATCTTCTTCTGTTGATACCCTTATTGGCGGTGGCAATCTTATGCTTGCGGCTAATAATTTGCTTACTGTTAAGACCCTTTCGGGTAAAACTGCACTTTCTGTTAACGGTTTGCCCCTTCCCAAGAAGTATGTAAGTGCAACAACAGTTGCCGAAGGTGCAGAGATTAACTACATAGCGCAGGACAGTGAAACCCTCGTTCAAAACGGTAGCGACTATGCAGTTGATTTTGAAGGCTCCTATGCCACCACTACTGTAACGGTGCATTTCTTTGAAGGTTGCGAGGTTCGC
Organism: Eubacteriales bacterium; assembly: GCA_045632225.1. Lineage (GTDB taxonomy): Bacteria > Bacillota > Clostridia > Oscillospirales > CAG-272 > UMGS902. Next base: position 2,682 of record JAZQWE010000238.1, read on the forward strand.
ACCCGTGCAGGCAAGATTGATACGGGCGCATGGCTCGCTCCCGATTCATCTACTGCAACAACCGCAACCTATACTTTCACTCCCGGACTTTATAACTCGGTTGCACTCTACTCATCATCCAACTATCAGCGTAAGTACTTCTATGTAGATGGCAGAAGTGCAAATATGGATGTATATGTAGAATTTGAAGCAAAGCAGAATATAGGCTATGAGTCGCGAGCAGAGAGTCTTCATACTGATGAAGTTCTTGATGCGTTCTATGACACAAGCAATATCGTAGGCTTCAAGACACCCGATTCTCCTTTTTTCATCAATCATCCGAATGGTTCGAGAAGATTTACCACGCATGAAGAAAGCGAGGCATTCCTTGCCGAAAAGCAGGCTTCTTGCGACTATATGTATCTTTTCTACCCTGTAAAAACCGTATCGCGCGGTATTGATTTCCCCGTTGTAATATTCACAAAGGATGAAATTCCCGAGGGCGCAACCATTGAAGAAATCGGTAAGATTGTTCGCGCAACCAAGGGCAGAGAAGTGTTCATGATTTCGGGCGGTGTACACGGGGGCGAACCTTCGGGTGCTGAAGGTGCACTTGGCTATATCTCCGAACTTTGCGGCGAATACGGCGAAGAAATTTTCGCAAGCGGCCGCGTGGGTGCGGTAGTTGTTCTCCCCCGAATGAGCCCCGACGGACTTTACAACTATGCGCGTGACACCGAAGATGACGAAACGCTTAATGCAAACATAAACCGCGACTATCTTGCACTTGCAAATATCGAATCGCAGACTTATGTATCTGTATATCATGCGTTTATGCCTACCGTTACCGTTGACTTACATGAATCGCTTTCTTCACCCGTGTGGTCGGATAGTGACAGCTTGTCGGATATCTATGACGCAGGTCTTTCCTTCTATTCAAACATCAGCGGCCCTCACGCAAAGACCATGGATATTCTCTACGGTGACCTTTCTGCAGCAAACGATAACATCGGCGAACAGATGTGCATTGACGCTCTCCACCGAGTGGAAGAAGATGGCATGCGTATCTGGTTCTATGACAAGAATGTAGCCCCCAACTTCTCTCGTAACTACTGTGCAAACCTCGGTTCATTCTCTTATACCACAGAAATCCCCGGAACAGCGGCAGATGCAAACTACGCTCGTCGTGTGTTTACACAGATGGCACTTGTCAAAGAAATCGTGGCACTCACGCTTGAATCCAACGGTGCCGTTGCAGAGGCTGTAGCGGCGGCAAGAGCAAAGACGGCACTTTCTGCACAGATTTATAATGTACGCCGTCCCATTGTTATTGACCAGGCAACCCCACGCCTCAGCGGCTACGGCTTGACTTGGAACAATCCGCTCCCCGGTCCTGACGGTACTATCCGTTATGCAAATAATCCTCAGTGGACCGATGTATACAATGTAGCGGCGCGTTATCGCGCAATGGCTACTGCGTATGTGATTTCGGCAGACCTTGAAAAAATCGACACAATCCTTACACTTTTGGACTATCACGGAATAAGCTATACATACCTTGAAAAGGGTAGCACCCTTACGCTCTCCCAGTACGGCGGCACCAAGACCCGCGCAACTGTGGGCGAAGAGAAGGCGTACACCTTTGCAAACGGTGCATATCTCATTCCCGTGGACGGATACCGCGCATACCTTATATCTTTCCTGTTTGAGCCTGACAATACCGATGTTACCTCGGGTGTAGGTACACTTGTTCAGTGCGAACATCTTGATGTTACCGACATCTACCGCTCTACAGAAAACTATATCGGTGCAAAATACGGTGTTAAGGGTATGTATGTAGAACTTTCCACCGGCGGCAAGACTGTTGCAAATGCCGTAGTTGATGAAACCGTATACGAGGACATTGCAACCGAAGGCGAAAATGCGTATGTTGTAAGAGCAGAAGATACAATTGTGCTTAATTTCACCGACGGTACAAGCGAAACTTATTATTACAGCAATGTTGCAGGTGACATTGATGGCGATAG
>JAZQWE010000239.1:0-2728 GCA_045632225.1 Eubacteriales bacterium
CATGCGGCTCAAAGAGCAAACTTTTGGTTGCGCCCGACCGTTGGCACGCCTATGTTGTCTATGATCTGCGCGAAAACCGTCAGGATTTTGCAGAAATAAATCAGTTTTTGTCGCGGCACATGTCAAAGGAGCACAAACTCCGTTGGATGCGCCTTGACAATGCGGCAAAAATCTATCCCGCGGCGCGCAGACAGAATTGGAGCAATGTTTTCCGCCTCTCCGCAACACTTTTTGAGGAGGTTGACACCGAGGTGCTCCGCGCGGCGCTTGATGTGACCGTGCGCCGTTTCCCCTCAATTGCCGCAAGGCTTCGCAAGGGTGTGTTCTGGTACTACCTTGAGCAAGTTTCCTCCGCTCCCGAAATCATGGAGGATAAAAGTTATCCCCTTGTGCGAATGTCAAATGGGGAAACATCAAAATGCGCATTCCGCGTGCTTGTGTACAAAAAGCGTATCGCGGTTGAATATTTCCACTCGCTTACCGATGGCACGGGCGCGTTGATTTTTTTAAAAACCCTCGTTGCCGAATATCTTGAGCAAAAGCATTCCATTAAAATTCCAGCAACCGACGGCGTGCTTGCAAGGCTTGACGAACCCTCCGAGGAGGAGATGGAGGACAGTTTCCTCCGCTATGCGGGAAGTGTTGGCGCTTCGCGCGGGGAAAGCGATGCATGGAACATGCGCGGAACGGTTGAACCCGCAGGCTTTTTGCACCTCACATGCTTTAAAATCCCCACCGAGGAGGTTATCGCCGCGGCGCATAAGTACAAGGTCAGCCTCACCGCGTTTTTAAGCGCGGTTATTATGCACGCGTTGCAAACGCTCCAAGCCGAGCGCGTTCCCGTGCAAAAAAAGCGCAAGTCGATAAAGGTGCTCATCCCCGTAAATCTGCGCAAGATTTTCCCAAGCAAAACTCTGCGCAACTTTGCTTTTTACACCACTCCCGAGATTGAAACCCGCCTTGGTGAGTATTCTTTTGAGGAGATTTGCAAAATCGTCAGCCACCACATGGGGCTTGATGTTACGGCAAAGCAGATGTGCAAGAAAATTACCACAAATGTTGACTCCGAGCGCGCATTTATAATCAAAATCGCGCCGCTTGCGATTAAAAATATCGTTATGCGCCTTGTTTTTGATGCGGTCGGCGAGCGCAAATCATGCCTTTCCATTTCAAATCTCGGCGCTGTGACCTTGCCTGATGGCATGGCACAGTATGTAGAGCGCATGGACTTTATCCTTGGCACGCAGGCGACTGCGCCGTACAATTGCGGCGTGGTTTCGTACAACGGCATGCTTTATATCAACTTTATCCGTGACATCCGTGAGCCGTTGCTTGAGTCGCGTTTTCACTCTGTATTGCGCGACATGGGCATTGTGGCAGAGGTTGAGAGCAACGGCTAACAGAAAGGATTTTAACTATGTATTGTATAAACTGCGGGGTTAAACTTGCCGATAGCGAGCAAAAATGCCCCCTTTGCGGCACGGTACCGTATCATCCCGATATCAGCCGCGCCATTGCCGAGCCGCTGTATCCCGAAAATCAGCGCCCCGTGACCAAGGTCAGCCGTTTCGGCGCGCTCGGTGTCATTACCGCACTCTTCTTTTTGCCGATGATTATTACTTTGCTTTGTGATGTAAGCATTTTCGGCGAGGTGAGTTGGTCGGGATATGTTATCGGCGCACTCATGCTTTCATATGTGGCTTGTGTTTTGCCGATGTGGTTTGAAAAGCCAAATCCCGTTATATTTGTGCCGTGTTCGTTTTTGGCGGTGGGACTTTATCTGCTCTATATCAATATCGCGACAGACGGCGATTGGTTTTTGAGTTTTGCGTTCCCCGTTGTGGGCGCGCTCGGTGTCATTACCGCTACGGTGACAACGCTTGTAAAATATGTGCGCCGCGGATTTTTGTATATTTTCGGCGGTGCATTTTTGGCGCTTGGCGTTTTTTCGCCCGTGATGGAGTATTTGCTTAATTACACATTTAAATTTGAACGCGGCCTTATGTGGTCGCTGTATCCCATGGTTTCGCTTGTGTTCCTTGGCGGAATTTTGATATTCTTTGCCATTTGTCGCCCCGCAAGAGAAAAGATGGAAAGAAAATTGTTTATATGATAAAAAATCCGTTCTCAAGTGAGAACGGATTTTTGATTTGTAACCTTGTAGGGGCGGCGCCTACGACGCCCCGCAAAAACTACAAAATAATGCAAATAAGGCCGCCGCTACCCTCATTTATCACGCGTTCAAGCGTTTCGGACAAGCGTTTTTGCGCATCCTCGGGGATGTGGGCAAGCTTTGTGCGAAGCCCCTCGCTGACAAGGTCATAAAGCGAGCGGCCAAACATGTTGGTGTCCCAAATTTTTTCGGGCGCTTCACCAAGGGAGGCGGTAATCGAGCGCACAAGCTCCTCGGATTGCGCCTCGCTTCCCACAATGGGGTTGACCTCGGCCTCGATGTCCGCCTTTATCATGTGAATTGACTTTGCCGCGGCGCAAAGACGAACACCGTAGCCGCCCGCTTGCTTTACAATCTGCGGCTCTTTGAGCGTTAGTTCCTCAACCGACGGCATTACAATGCCGTAGCCCTTGCGCTCCACGTCGCAAAGCGCGCTTTCCACCTTGTCATAACGCGCTTTTGCCGAGGCAAGGGATTTAAACGCCGAGAAAAGTTCGGCATCGCTTGAGATTTTCATGCCCGAGAGGTCGCCAAGTACCTCAAAATATTTTTCGC
>JAZQWE010000240.1:0-6675 GCA_045632225.1 Eubacteriales bacterium
CCTTTATTGTGGCACTCTTTCCCGAAAACATGATGCTTGACGCGCTTTTGCTTTTGTTTGTTATAAAATGCGGTCTTTGCGGCCTTACACTTGCATGGTATCTCGACCGTCACAAAGTCGGAACAAGAGCATCAAGAGTAATTTTCGGTATTCTCTATGCGCTCTGCGGTTATGCCGTTATTTATCAGCACAATACCATGTGGATTGACAGCATGTATCTCCTCCCCCTTATCGCGCTTGGTATTGAGGATATTATTTCAAAGCGCAAGTACCTGCTCTTTACCGTATCCTTTGCAATTGCCGTTTTCTCAAGCTTTTACATTGGCTTTATGATGTGTATTTTCTGCTTTGTTTACTATTTCTATGCATATTTCTGCATTTGTAAAAACGAAAGCGGAGAAAAAGTACATTTTATAAAATCACTTTTCCGTATGGGTGTTTTTGCTGTAATTGCATTAGGTCTTGCCGCATGCATTATTCTCCCCACCTATTATTCCCTTGGATTTGGTAAAACCACATTCTCAAATCCCACATTTGAATTTAAAGCAAGATTTGACTTTTTGGACCTTGTGGGGCGCATGTTTGTCAACGCCTATGACACAGTTCGCCCTGAGGGATTGCCTATAATTTACTGCGGAACGCTGACAATGATTATGCTCCCACTCTTCTTCATGGCAAAGAAAGTACCCCTGCGCCAGAAAGTGGGCACAGGTATACTCATCGGTGTATTTGTAATTTCATTTTCAATTGACGCAATCGACAAGTTCTGGCATGGTATGCAGGCTCCCAACTGGCTCAACTACCGCTACAGTTTTATGCTTGTGTTCATAATGGTGATTGCCGCTGCAAAAGCTTTTGCAGAAATCCGTCACTTTACCTCCGGTCAGAAAGCCGGTACTATTGGGGCGTGGTTCATCATTTTGATGCTTGTACAAAAGAATGTGGAATTCTATACCGAGGACAAAATCGTTATCGACCGTACACTCTTGTGCTTCTATGTTGCGGCGATAATGCTTGCAATTTACGCCGCCGCACTTGCACTTTATAAAAACAAAGAATACCGCAGAGCGGCCACAGCAGTACTTGCAGTATTTATCTGCTTTGAAATGATTGGTCAATGTCTTTCCTCGTTTGCGTATCTGCAAGATGATGTTGTTTATACATCACGCACATCCTACCTCAACAACAGAAACAAGTACAAACCCGCCGTTGACTACATTTTGGAAAATGACGACGGTTTTTACCGCTTTGACAAAACCAAGCATCCCCTTATTAACACACCCATGATGCTCGGTATCCGCGGTTTTACAAACTCAACTTCCACCCTCAACAAGGATACTATCAATTTCCTTCAGCACATGGGACTTTCTTCAAAGTCACATTGGTCAAAATATTACGGTGCTACAGCACCTTTTGACTCATATTTTGCTGTAAAATACATTATCACCGAAGATGATTACGATGTCCCGAGCGGATATATCCATCTTTATGACACGTATGACGAAAACGGTGATGTCGAAACATCGGTTTACCAAAATCCCAATGCCCTCTCCGTTGCATACGCGGTAAACAAAAGAATCAACGCCCTTAATATTGCTTATCCCGACACTTACGCAAAAGACATTGAAGAAGGCAAATACAAAGAATTTACGGCTTTCAACACTCCCCCTGCACGCATGAACGAAATGATGCGCGCAATGCTTGGCAAAAAGGATGCTGTTGAAATTTTTGTAGCGATTGACGATGTAAAGGACAGCGATGTAAATATCACATACAAACCCGTTGGCGACAATCATGCAAAGTATTCACCAACCACCCCGTCGCAATCTTCCTCTATGCAATACGATTTCACCGCAAAAGTTGACGGGCTCATCTACATGTATTTGCCCACCAACTACCCAAGAGAAGTCAGCGTCCTTGTTAACGGCGTTGATAAAGGCACCGCCCTTGCCAACGAAACAGACCGCATGATTTGCCTTGGTGGCTTCACCGTAGGCGAAGAAATCAATGTTACTTTAGTTCTTAAGGACACCGTTTTCTACCTTCTTAACGATGAACCGCTTTTCTGGTACATTGACATGGCCGTTTATGAAGAAAGTTTCAAAGAACTCGCAAAACATCAGCTAAATATCACCGATTGGAGCGACACTTATTTCATCGGTAATATAAATGTACCCGCCGACCGCACAACCGTATTTACTTCTCTCCCATACGATGCAAACTGGCGCGCGTGGGTTGACGGTAGCGAGGTGAAGGTTTATGAAACGCTCGATGCACTTGTTGCGTTTAACATTACAGAAGGTGACCACGAAGTAGTTATCAAATATGTACCGAAGCAACTTTATATAGGCCTTTGCATAACTGCCGTGAGCATGGCTCTGCTTTTGGCAATCTTCTTTATCGACCGTGCGACAAAGAAAAAACGCATGGGTTTTGAGGTTGAACTTGTAGAGATTGAAAACGAAGAAACAGCCAAGAAAACAAATACTAAAGAGGAAAACGAATAATGTTTTACTATATTTCAGGACTCCTTGCACAGCGCGAAGCCGGGCTTGCTGTAATAGATTGCGGCGGCATCGGCTATAAACTGACCGTTTCTCAAAACACCCTTGCAGAACTTGACCGTGCGTCAAATCGCTCGGAAAAAGTCAAACTTTTCACACACATGGCGGTAAGAGAAGATGATGTTGAACTTTTCGGTTTTTATACCGAAGAGGAACTTTCAACATTTAAACTTTTGCTGACCGTTTCCGGAGTTGGTCCTAAAGCCGCAATGGGAGTGCTCTCGGCATTTACGCCTGAAGGACTTGCCAAAGCGGTTACAACCGAAGATACCAAGGCTATCTCGCGTGCAAACGGCATAGGTGCTAAAGGAGCGGCGCGAATTGTGCTTGAACTGAAGGATAAACTCTCATATATCGACAGCAGCGATACCGTTGTTTCGGCAAAACCGAGTGTAAGCGCTCCCAAATCAAACAGCAAACTCACCGAGGCAGCAGAGGCCCTCACCGCACTTGGATACAGCCGCGCTGAAGTAAACTCTGTGCTTGCGAAAATCAGCACGGACAAAATGGAATCGGGCGATATCATTCGCGCGGCGCTTGCACAGTTTATGAAATAAGGAGTAGGCGATGGATAATTTCTACAGCGAAGACTTTGACTTTGAAAACAGAATAGTTGACTCCTCCTATACCCCAATGGATACAGATGTTGAGGTTTCTTTGCGCCCAAAAACGCTCGATGACTATGTGGGTCAGGCAAAGGCAAAGGACAACCTTAAAATTTACATTGATGCGGCGAAAATTCGCGGCGAAAGCCTTGACCATGTATTGCTATACGGCCCTCCCGGCCTTGGTAAAACAACACTTTCCAACATCATTGCCGCCGAAATGGGCGTTAATATCCGTACAACATCCGGCCCTGCAATTGAAAAGCAAGGTGACCTTGCGGCGCTTTTGACCAATCTTTCCGAGGGAGATGTGCTTTTCATCGACGAAATCCACCGTCTTCCTCGCACGGTTGAGGAAATACTCTACCCCGCAATGGAGGACTATGCCCTCGACATTATTGTTGGCAAAGGCCCTTCTGCACGCTCAATCCGCATTCCGCTTGCCCGCTTTACGCTGATTGGTGCCACAACAAGAGCCGGACAGCTCACTACCCCGCTCCGCGACCGTTTTGGCGTAATTTTAAAACTTGAACTTTATACCACCGAAGAACTTGCTTCAATTGTAAAGCGTTCTGCAGAAATTTTAAATGTTGAAATAGAAGAGGCGGGCGCGGTTGAAATTGCATCACGCTCACGCGGTACTCCGCGTATTGCAAACCGTCTGCTCAAGCGTGTACGCGACTTTGCAACAGTAAAAGCAAACGGTAAAATCACCGAGGCTGTCGCCAAAGAAGCGCTTGCCGCACAAGAAATTGACGAACTTGGTCTTGACAACACAGACCGCAGAATGCTTGAAGCAATTATCAAGTTTTACGGCGGTGGACCTGTAGGCCTTGATACCCTTGCGGCAACCGTTGGCGAAGAAGCAATCACTCTCGAAGATGTTTATGAGCCGTATCTCATGCAAATCGGATTCTTATCGCGCACTCCTCGCGGCAGATGTGTAACGCGCCTTGCCTATGAGCACCTTGGCATTCCCTACCGTGCTCCCAAAAGCGAAGCACAAGGCTCACAGACCACATTTTTTGACGGTGGTGAACAGGTATGAATGAAGTTTTAAAGCAACTTTTTGAAAGAAAGTCTGTAAGAGTTTTTACAGATAAAGATATTTCAAGCGATAACAAAGCGCTGATTCTTCGCGCGGCTACTGAGGCCCCTACAGCGGGCAATCAACAACTCTACACCATTATTGATGTAACCGACCAAACTCTGAAAGACCGACTCGCTGTGTCATGCGACAACCAACCCTTTATTGCAACCGCAAAAATGGTGCTTATTTTCTGCGCTGACTGTAAAAAGTGGTATGACGGTTTTTTGGATGCGGGATGCGAGCCACGCTCACCCGGTGTCGGAGACCTTTTGCTTGCGGTAAGTGATACGAATATCGCCGCGCAGAATGCGGTTTGCGCCGCCGAAAGTCTTGGCATTACCTCATGCTATATCGGTGACATCATGGAAAATTGCGAAATTCACCGAGAGATGCTCGGTCTGCCAAAATATGTTTTCCCTGCTGCAATGCTTGTTTTCGGTTATCCCACCGAGCAACAAAAAATTCGCACAAAGCCCGAGCGCGCCGATATGGAACACATAGTGCATGAAAACGGATACCGCGAAATGGACGGTGTGGAACTTCGCAAACTCTTTGGCAAAAAGCCAATTGAAAAAGAATATACCGATTGGATGAAGGCATTTTGCAATCGCAAATACAATTCGGACTTCTCCAAAGAAATGACACGCTCGGTAAAAGAGTTCTTGAAAGATTTTGAATGATGAAAAAAGTCATCATAATCGGTTGTCCGGGTAGCGGAAAAAGCACTTTGGCCCGCGCTTTACACAAAAAAACCGCGATACCTCTCTTTCACCTTGACATGCTTTATTGGAACGCTGACAAAACAACCGTACCAAAAGAAATATTTTTAGAGCGTCTTTTCGAAGTTTTAAAAAAAGAGAGTTGGATAATCGACGGTAATTACGCCTCTACCATGGAAATGCGCATGGAACAATGCGACACGGTATTCTTTTTAGACTTTCCGCTCGAAGTCTGCCTTGATGGAATAAAACAAAGGCAGGGTAAAAAGCGAAGCGACATTCCATGGGTAGAAGACGGCTTTGACGAGGAATTTACCGAGTTTATTAAAAACTACAACCGCGATAACCGACCGAAAGTTTTTGAATTGATTAAAAAACACACAAATAAGAACATCATCATTTTTCATTCAAGAGAAGAAGCAGATGAATATATCAAAAAAGACCGCTAAAGCGGTCTTTTTTGGTTCAAAATTTCAAGTAGTTTAAACTTTAATTTGTACTGCGGTTTTGAGGTGCGCATCAAGTCATATTCCTTTTTTGAAAGTCCGCACTCCTCAAACATTTCAAGGTCGTCCTTACTTGATGCGCCAAGGCACAGCGGCGGAAAAAGCACGCACCAATAGTTTTGCCCCTCAGACTTACCAAGGCGGATGCAAAGTGCTGTATACTTTCCCCTTGGCAAGCTGTACTCTCCGTATGTTTTTGTCGGAAAATAACTTTCCTCAATACTAACGGTTGCAAAATAATCACAACACTCTTTTAAATACCCGTTAACATCCTTTTGAATATCGTCAAGCATTTCATTTGCGGCGACAAGTGCCGCTTCTTTATCGTTATATTTTGAAAGTTCTGCGGAGTATTTTTCAAGTACCGCATCGCGCACGCCAAGTTTGATTTTTTGGTCAATTTCGCTATCAGAGTTTGCAATAACATGAAAGCGTACAACATCGTTATATACACTCCCCTCACTCGCAAAGCAAATCAAATATAAAAACACACATGCAACACACAAAAATGAAAAAATCTTTAAAAAACGCAAAGAATATGACCTCCGTAAACTGTAATGTCATATTCTTTGCGTTTTATTTATAAATTATTCAATTATTTAACGAAATCGAACTCGAATCCGTAAATATTTACGGTGTGACCGTCGGTACAGCCATGCTCCTCAAGCAATTCGATAACGCCCGCCTTTTGAAGCACTCTTGAGAAGAATGAATGCGACTCATAATCATCGGTATTGATCTGACCCATGAGATTGTAAAGCCACTCGCCCTCAACAAAGAATACCTCTCCCTCACGGCGAACATCGGTTGTACGCGCGCTTGTGGGAACAAACATATCTTCCTCGGTGTACTCGCTTTCATAAATTGTGAGCGGAGGAAGATCCTTTAGTGCATCCGCTGTCATCTGTACAAGTTTATCAAGGTTTTCGCCGTTTAGTGCGCTGATATAAATCAGTTCTCTGCCGCTTTCCTTTACAAACTTTTCAAACGCATCAATATCGGTATTGCCAGCATCAATCATATCATGCTTGTTTGCAACGATTATCTGCGGACGACCGCCAAGACTCTCGCTGTAGCGTTCAAGTTCGGTATCAATCGCTTTAATATCCTCAATGGGGTCACGGCCCTCAATTCCGCTGACAACAACTACATGCAAAAGAAGTCGGCATCTGTCAACATGGCGCAAAAATT
>JAZQWE010000241.1:0-1149 GCA_045632225.1 Eubacteriales bacterium
TGTCGCTTTTACATTTACCGCATCAACATCAATGCCAAGCCCATTTGCAATGTTACATCGCATAGTTTCGATATGCGGTGCAAGTTTTGGGGCTTGCGCAATTACCGTTGAGTCAATATTTATTATTTTATATCCTTTTTCTTTTATAACGGCTCCAACATGGCGCAAAAGTTCCATACTGTCAGCGCCCTTGTATTTTTCATCAGTATCGGGAAAATGCTTACCGATATCTCCAAGTGCCGCCGCTCCGAGGAGCGCATCCATTACCGCGTGCAAAAGCACATCCGCATCGGAATGACCAAGCAATCCCAGAGTATGTGGAATATCCACGCCACCGATAATGAGTTTTCTGCCACTTACAAGTTTGTGAACATCATATCCCTGCCCTACTCGCATTTTTCATTTTCCTTTCTGTCAAGAATGATACGCTCCGCGCGCAAAAGGTCGCTTTTGTAAGTAACTTTAAAATTATCGTTACCCGTATCTACAAGGTACACAGGAAGACCGATATGCTCAACAAGTGATGAGTCATCAGTTCCTTCAAAACCTTCTTTTTCCGCAGTATAAACCGCCGCACGGTAAATCTCATCCTTAAATACTTGCGGAGTCTGCGCAAGCCAGATGTTGTTGCGCGGTATGGTTTCTGCGATTTTCACACCTTCTGAGTATTTAATGGTATCGGTTGCGCGTGTCGCGGCTATTGCACCGCCGTGCGCTACAGCGCTCATTATAACTTCCTTGATTTGTCCGGGTGTAATAAGCGCTCTTGCGGCATCATGAATAGCTACATAATCGGCTTTTTCGCTTATCGCGTCAAAGCCGTTTTTTGCTGAGTGCTGTCTTGTTGTGCCACCCTCAACAATTTTCACAAGCTTTTTAAGTTTGTATTCCAATTTAAAATCCTCATAGCATGCAAGTTCTTCTTTTTTTGCAACTACAATAATTTCATTGATTTGTTCACATTTTTCAAAAGCAAGCAATGTGTGTACAACAAGAGGCATGCCGCAAATTTGGAGCATCTGCTTCGTTGTGTCACCGCCAACCCTTGTGCCGCTGCCACCGGCCAAAATCACGGCACTGACAAAATTATTATGTCCTAAAAAAGCATAAATTGCTTTTTTTATTTTTTGAAACAATCCCATACTTTTT
>JAZQWE010000242.1:0-5190 GCA_045632225.1 Eubacteriales bacterium
TTATATCAACGGCAAGGCAGAAACTCTTGACGCCGCCCCCATTAACCGCAACAACCGCACAATGCTCCCCGTAAGATTCCTTGCGAATGCATTCGGCGTTGCAAATGACGGTATCAAGTGGGATGCAGCCACAAGAACCGCAACTCTCTCAAACGCGACCGTGACAATCGTTGTTACCATTGATGCGCCTTCAATGACCGTAAACGGTCAGACTGTGGCACTTGATGCGCCCGCGATTATCGAAAACAACCGCACATACCTCCCCGTTCGTGCTATTGCAAACGCCCTCGGCGTTTCCAATAACAATATCGCGTGGGACGGCGCAACATCCACCGCAACTCTTACAAAGTAAAATAAAAACGGTTCGCAAAATGCGAACCGTTTTTTGTGTAAATTATAGTTTATGCGAAAGTAAAATCGGAACCACAAATCCGTAGGGGATGGCCCCTGGACATCCCGTTTTAACCACGGTACATGCGGGGCGTGTGATGTCGCCGCCCCCTACAGTGTTTCATTGAAATTTCTTCCCATAACCTATAATTTATCTTACACAAAAAAGGAACGCATACGCGTTCCTTTTTTCATTATAATGTTGCCGCCATTACAGCCTTGATTGTGTGCATGCGGTTTTCGGCCTCGTCAAAGACGATGGAGCGCTTGCTTTCAAACGCCTCGTCGGAAACCTCCATGCAATCAATGCCAAACTTTTCGTAAATCTCATTGCCAATCTTGGTTTTAAGATCGTGGAACGCGGGGAGGCAATGCATAAACACACAGTCATCGCCCGCATTTTCGAGAAGCTCCATTGTTACGCGGTAGGGTGTGAGTTCCTTAATACGCTCTTCCCAAACGCTGTCGGGCTCGCCCATGGAAACCCAAACATCGGTGTAAAGCACCTTTGCGCCCTTGGTTGCCGCAATCGGATCCTCGATAAACTCTAATATTGCGCCCGTTTCTTTTGCAATTGCCTGACACTCTGCAACGAGTTTTGCATCGGGGAAATACTTCTTGGGTGCGCATGCCACAAAATGCATGCCCATCTTTGCAGCTCCCACCATCAGGGAGTTGCCCATGTTGTAGCGTGCATCGCCGAGGTACACAAGTTTTACACCCTTGAGAGTGCCAAACTGCTCACGAATAGTGAGAAAATCGGCAAGAATCTGTGTAGGGTGGAACTCGTTTGTAAGGCCGTTCCATACGGGAACACCCGCATACGCCGCAAGTTCCTCAACGATTTCCTGGCCAAAGCCGCGATATTCGATACCGTCAAACATACGGCCAAGCACTCGCGCGGTGTCGGCAATGCTTTCTTTTTTGCCAATCTGCGAACCCATGGGCTCAAGATAAACGGGGTGCATACCAAGGTCCGCCGCCGCCACCTCAAATGCGCAACGGGTACGGGTACTTGTCTTTTCAAACACAAGGGCAATGCTCTTGCCCTCGCAAAGACGGTGGGGGATGCCCGCCTTTTTCTTTGCTTTAAGGTCAGCCGCAAGGTCAAGGAGTCCCTCAATCTCGGCGGGTGTGAAATCAAGCAATTTCAAAAAATGCTTACCTTTAAGATTCATGTCAAATCTCCTTTGCACAAACTTCTTTGATAACTTCAATCGCTTCTTTCAAAATATCCATCGGGATATTAAGCGCAGGGAGAAGTCTTACTTTGTCCTTTGCGGTGAGGCAAAGAACACCCTTTTCGTTACATTCTTTTACTATATCGGATGCGGCGCGAGTGGTTTTTATACCAATCATAAGTCCCATGCCGACAACTTTTTCAACGCCCTTTGCACCCTCAAGCGAGGCAAAGATATATTCGCTCTTTGCATTTACCTCGGCAAGAAGACTTTCGTCAATGCGCTCCACAATGCTGACAGCGCCGGCACATGCAATGGGATTGCCGCCGAAAGTTGAACCGTGGTCACCGTGACCAAGCACTTTTTCAACCTTTTCGCTCATCAGGCACGCGCCAATGGGAAGGCCGCCGCCAAGACCTTTCGCCGTGGAAACAACATCGGGGGTTATTCCGTAGTTCATATATGCATACATTGCGCCGGTGCGGCCGTTGCCCGTCTGCACCTCGTCAACCATCAAGAGAATATCGTTTTCAGCCGCAAGTGCAGCAGTTTTTTGCACAAACTCTTTATCAAGCACATTTACACCGCCCTCGCCTTGAATACACTCGATGAGAATTGCGCAAACCTTGTTGTTTTGAACGGTTTTAACCATTGCATCAAAATCGTTTGCGGGAGTGTGGACAAAACCGGGAGTAAGCGGCTGATAGAGCTCATGATAATGGTCCTGACCCGTTGCCGCAAGGGTTGTGAGTGTGCGCCCGTGGAAACTGTTTTCAAGCGTCACTACGGTTGAAAACTCTGCGCCCTTTTTCTCGGCACCGTATTTGCGCGCAATTTTAATTGCGCACTCGTTTGCCTCTGCGCCAGAGTTGCCAAAGAAAACCTTTGACATGCCGCTCTTTTGACAGAGAAGTTCGGCAAGGCGACCGCAAGGCTCGGTATAATAAAGATTTGATGTATGCTGAACGCGCATAAGCTGCTCGCTTACAGCCTTTACCCACTCAACATCGGCGGTACCAAAGGCGGTAACGCCAATACCGCTACCCATATCAATGTAGCGCTTGTCATTTTCGTCATAAAGCTCGCTTCCGATGCCGCTTGTAATCGCAACATCAAAACGCGCATAAGTGTCAGCGACAAATGCCTTGTCGCGTGCTTTAATTTTGCTCATTTTACCATTCCTCTTTTTTTGTGCTTGTAACCATTGTACCTGCACCTTCGTCGGTAAGAAGCTCCATCAAAATGGAGTGCGGCACTCTGCCGTCCATGATAATTACATTTTCAACGCCGTGTCTGATTGCCTCAACACAGCACTCAACCTTAGGAATCATGCCGCCCGAAATAACGCCCTCGCGGCGAAGGTCTGCCGCCTCATCCACAGTAACCTCGGGAATGAGGGTGTCGGGGTTATCCTTGTCGCGGAGAATGCCCGCAATGTCGGTCATCATGATAAGACGCTCTGCCTCAAGTGCGCCCGCTATGTGCGCCGCCGCGGTATCGCCGTTGATATTGTAGGTGTTGCCCGCCATGTCGCAACCAACGGTGGAAATTACGGGGATATAACCCTTTTCAAGAAGGTCGGTAACGGGTTGGATGTTGATTTTCTTAATCTCGCCAACATATCCAAGGCGCTCGTCCTTGAAATCTGCAACGATGAGCTGACCGTCCATTCCGGAAATACCCATTGCCTTGCCACCCTTCGTTTCAAGGAGGTTTACAAGTGTTTTGTTAACCTTGCCCGCAAGCACCATTTGCACAATGTCAACGGTTTCCTTGTCGGTAACGCGAAGACCGTCAACAAACTCCGCCTTTTTGCCAAGGCGGTTCATAAGGTCATTGATTTCAGGGCCGCCGCCGTGCACAAGCACAACTTTAACACCGATAAGCCAAAGGAGAACGATGTCCTCCATAACCTGCTGTTTCAAATTTTCGTCAATCATGGCATTGCCGCCGTATTTTACAACAACAATTTTGCCCGTGTATCTTTTTATGTAAGGAAGCGCCGCGGTGAGCACCTCTGCGCGCTCCGCATTTGAAAATAAATTCATCATGATATTATCCTTTGTAATAAATTATAGGTTTCCTCACATGAAAATGTAAACATTTTCATGTGGTTCCAAAACCGTCCGCTCGCGCCACGCTCAACCGCGTGCGGTTTTTAAGGAGTTTTTGGGTCGGCGCATGTCCGCCCCAAAAACATAATTTTAATCGTATAAACTATAATTTAAGTTCTGTAATCTCCGTTGATTTTTACATAATCGTAAGTAAGGTCGCAACCCCACGCGGTGGCAGAAGCTGTGCCGTCGCCAAGGGTGATATTGATTTCGATTTCCTTTTCAAGGAGAATTTCTTTTGCAACTTCCTCTGAAAAATCAATGCCTGCGCCGTTTACGCACACGGTGATTTCACCTTTTGCACTCTTAAACGAAACGCCAACCTTATTTACATCAACATCAGCGCCGCTGTAGCCGATTGCGCAAAGCACGCGACCCCAGTTTGCATCAGCGCCGAACATTGCCGCCTTGAGAAGGCTTGAGCAGATAACGCTCTTTGCCACGGTTTTTGCGGTTTTAACATCCTTGCCGCCCTTAACATTGCACTCAAGGAGTTTGGTTGCTCCCTCTCCGTCGCCCGCAATGCATCTGCAAAGGTAAACGGTAACGGTGTTGAGCGCCTTCATAAACTCGGCAAAATCATCTCCGTCGGCCGTGATGCACTCATTGCCCGCCATGCCGTTTGCAAGCACGCTTACCATATCGTTTGTGGAGGTGTCGCCGTCAACGCTGACCATATTGAATGTGTCTGCAATGTCGCTTGAAAGTGCCTTTGCAAGCATTTCGGGAGCAATGCAAACATCGGTGGTGATGAATACAAGCATGGTTGCCATGTTGGGGTGAATCATGCCGCTACCTTTGGCAATGCCGCCGATATGGCACACCTTGCCGCCAACTTCAAACTCAACCGCGATTTCCTTTTTAACGGTGTCGGTGGTCATAATACCCTCTGCCGCCGCGTCGCTACCGTCCTTGGAAAGGGTTGCCGCAACTGCCGGGATCCCGCTTCCAAAAGGAACGATTGAAAGCGGCTGACCGATAACGCCGGTGGAGGCAACCACCACATCGGTTTTGTCAATTTTAAGTGTATCTGCCGCGATTGCACACATCTTTTCTGCAATTTCAATGCCGTCGGCATTGCATGTGTTTGCATTGCCGCTGTTGCAGATAACAGCCTGCGCATAACCGTTTGCAATATTGTTTTTTGTAACGGTGAGGGGCGCGCCCTTAACAAGATTTGTTGTATATACTGCCGCCGCGCTTGCCTTAACCTCGCTGAAAATCATTGCAAGGTCGCGCTTGGTGCGATTTTTGCGAACACCGCAATGCACACCGCCTGCGGTAAAACCTTTTGCGGCACAAACGCCGCCTGATATAATCTTCATAGGATAGTCCTTTCTTTGTATTGTCAGCCCCTTTTGTAAAAGGTGTCCGACACCACCGAAAACTTTTAACTGAAAAGTAAAATACTATAGCAATCTATTTTTCCAAAATTTTTGGGAAGAGCGCGAGAAACACTTTTTATAAAAAGTGTTTCCCGTATAATTTTTTAGTCTACCAATCCC
>JAZQWE010000243.1:0-5920 GCA_045632225.1 Eubacteriales bacterium
AATGCCTTGGGAAAACGGCGGCAAACAGCCGTCTGCATACACAATGGCAGAGTTTGAAGCACTTAGCGATGCACAAAAGAGCGCGTTTATCGACAGTTTTGGCTCAAACGATGCGTTTAGCGCGTGGCTTAGCGCGGTGCAGGGTTTAACCGCAGAAAAAATGCCTTGGGAAAACGGCGGCAAACAGCCGTCTGCGTACACAATGGCAGAGTTTGAAGCACTTAGCGATGCTCAAAAGAGCGCGTTTATTGACAGCTTTGGCTCAAGCGATGCATTTGATGCATGGCTTGGCACAGCCGAGGGCGCAACCGCAGAAAAAATGCCTTGGGAAAGCGGCGGCAAACAGCCGTCCGAGTACACAATGGCAGAGTTTGAAGCGCTTAGCGATGCTCAAAAGAGCGCGTTTATCGACAGGTTTGGCTCAAGCGATGCATTTGATGCATGGCTAAATGCGGCAACTTCAAATAATTAACAATGCAAAATACCTTGGAACGGTGATGAGATAACTTGATTTCCGGCGTATATTTGCAAAGGAGGAAAGCATGGAAGAAAAGAAAAAGCCTATAGTTTCTTCTGAAGAACTTGAGCAGATGACCGCCGAAACCGTTTCGGGGGAGGGCGGCGAGTTTTGGGGTGAGCACCACCATCATCATCACCACCATCATCATTCCCACTCTCATTCTCATTCTCATCGCGGTCACTCTCGCCATCGCACACGCCACAAGATTGGCAGGAGCAAGGGGCGGAAGTCGCAGAAAAATGGCAAAGTAGCGGCATTTTTCAAACAGCACCGCAGCGTGCTTGTGAATATTGCATCGTGCACGGTTTCCGTTTTGCTTTTGATACTTTTTGCGTGCACCAACGATATCGGTTTTAAAGGCGATGTGGAAAAGGACACTTCCCTTGAGATTACACAATCTTCAATCAAGGTTGAGAGCACGGTATATTTGGACGAAATTCCGCTTGTTACTCAGGCGGTGCTGAAATATCTTGAGCCCGACAGCCCGACAACCGCCCGTGATGTTTACAGAGCATATAACGGCTACAATCAACAGCTCGGTGTTGGCTTGCCCGTGAAGTATTCGTATAGAGTATCTGGCATCCCAGTCGGTGTGAGCGTTGAAAATGCATTGCTTGAAATTTGTGACAATGACAGCTTTGATGATGCGACACAGTATAATCTTGACACGCGCGGCGATGATATTGAGATATATCACCTCATCCCCGGCACAAAATATCATTACAGATTGGTGCTCACATTAAACAGCGGTACGGCTATTACAACACTTGGCGACTTTACAACCAAAGAGTCGCCGCGAATTCTCAGTATTGACGGCGTTGTAAATGTGCGCGATATCGGCGGTTGGAACACGGATAGCGGCAAAAAAATCAACTACGGCTTGCTTTACCGCGGCAGCGAACTTGACGGAGCGGTTGAACAGAGCTATCTTATTACCGAGCGCGGACTTCATGACATGATAAGCGTTTTGGGCGTGAGATATGATATGGACCTTCGCGGCTCGCATGAGAGCGATGCGGACCCGCTTGGCGCAAATGTATTGCACAAGTTTTACGGTATTCCCATGTATTCTGAAATTTTAGCCGAGGGTGAGCGCGAAAAACTTAGGGATATATTCTCCGACCTTGCAAACAGAGAACATTATCCCATGTATTTACATTGCACATACGGTGCGGACAGAACGGGAACAATTTGTTATTTGCTTTGTGCTTTGCTTGGTGTTTCAGATGAGAATCTTCGCCACGATTACGAACTCACTGCGTTTACGGGTTCGTATGTAAATATTGAAGATTTTTCCGCATTTATTACCCGTATCAGCATGCTTGAGGGCGCAAACACAAAGGAAAAAGTTGAAAACTATCTCCTCTCAATCGGCGTTACAGCCGAGGAGATTGAAACTATCAGAAATATTTTCCTTGGATAATAAAAAACCTTGCAGAAGTAAATTCTGCAAGGTTTTCTTTTTTACTGTTCGGAGAATTGGTCTTTGCCGACTGAGCAAAGAGGACATTCAAAATCATCGGGGAGGTCTTCCCACTTTGTACCGGGGGCAATGCCGTTTTCCTCGTCGCCGAGTTCTTCGTCATAAACATATCCGCAAACATCGCATACATACTTCATAATAAAATCTCCTTTGTTTTTTATTATTATATTCGAAAAAAATAAAATTATAACATTTCTTGGGCAAGTGCCTTGATTTGTTCGATGTTTTCATCTTTCAAGCCGGAGTGGATTGTGACGGTTGTGTCTGTAAAGGTGAGTTCCTTGCAATCCTCAAACATCTTTTTGATAATTCTTGCGGCAACGGGCGCCCAGCTTCCGTTTTCGATGATGCCGATTTTGCGCTTTTTGTAACCGCGCTCGCAAAGGTCACCGATGAATGTGCGCATAAACGGGAAGATTTCGCCGTTGTATGTGGTGGTTGCAAGCACGATTTTGCCGTATCTAAAGGCATCTTCAACCGCTTCGGCCATGTCACAGCGGGCAAGATCATTTACCGCAACCTTTGTGCAGCCCGCTTTTTCAAGCTCGTCGGCAAGCATGAGCGCGGCCTTTTTTGTGTTGCCGTAAACCGAGGTGTAGCAAATTACAACGCCGTCGCTTTCAACGCCGTAGGATGACCATGTGTTGTAAAGGTCGAGGTAGTAACCAAGGTTTTCCTCAAGCACGGGACCGTGGAGGGGGCAAATGGTTTCGATTTCAAGCGCGCTTGCTTTTTTAAGCACGGCTTGTACCTGTGCCCCGTATTTGCCAACGATGCCAAAGTAGTATCTGCGCGCCTCGCATGCCCAATCCTCGTCAGCGTCAAGTGCGCCGAATTTGCCAAAACCGTCAGCCGAGAAAAGGGTTTTGGATGTGGCATCATAAGTCATTAAAACCTCGGGCCAATGCACCATGGGAGCGGCCACAAAAGTGAGAGTATGCGCACCAAGGACAAGGGTATCGCCCTCTTTTACTACAAGGCGGGAGTCTGCAAAATCCGCACCAAAGAACTTCAGCATCATTACAAAAGCCTTGTCGGAGGCAACAACGGTTGCTTTAGGATAAGCCGCCTTAAATGCGGAAATACCCGAGGAGTGGTCGGGTTCCATGTGCTGAACGATTAAGTAGTCGGGTGCCTTGTCGCCGAGTGCTTTTTTGATATTGCCGAGCCACTCGTCAACAAAACGGGCATCAACGGTGTCAAAAATTGCAACTTTTTCGTCATTTATTATGTATGAATTATATGCCATTCCGTTTGGAACGGTGTACTGTCCTTCAAAGAGATCAATTTCACGGTCATTTACACCGATATAGATTATGTCCTTATGCATTATGTTAAACCTCCGTAGTATATATAGTAATTTTATCATACCCAAAAACAAAAATAAAGAGGTTTTTATAACTATATTTTCATAAAAATGTAAAAAAATCTTGTAAAACCGATGCGTGACCGATTTTACAAGATTTTTTGATTATTTGAGTTTTTCAACCGCCGAGCAGATGTAACTGTATGCCCAATGGGTGCTCTTTACATCGGGGATGGAAACGCCGTCGCTTTCTTCAACTTCGGCAATGCGGTTAAGCACAACCGCAAGCTCTGCGCGGGTGATGTTATCCTCGGGGCGGAAGTTACCGTCGGTATCGCCGGTGAGGTATCCCTTTTCGGTGAGTGCCGCGATGTAGGGAGATGCCCAATGATTTGTGGGAACATCGGGGAATTTTGCTTTTACATAGGTTTTAACCTTGAGACCAAGTGCAAGTGCAAGTACCTTGCAAAGTTCGCCGCGCTTGATGTTTGCATTGCCGCGGAAGGTTGAGTCCTCATAACCGCTAAGGAGGTTTGCACCGACAAATTTTGCAACAATTGCCGCATGCTCGCCGTCCACATCTGTAAATGTAAGGTCGGCATCATCGGCATAAGAGTTCATGAGATTGCCAAGTGCCTCGATTACCTCATAGCGGGTTGCTTTAGCATCGGGGCGGAACTTTTCATTTTTTGCAAGGGGCATGTAGCCGCCAAGGTTTGCATCGGGCTTAAAGTATACCCACGGCTCGCTGTCATCAACGATGTAGGTGTAACCCATAATCTCGCCTTGGGAGATTATGACTGTTTCGCTATCATAAACTGCAACAGCCTTGAGGTAGGTTGTTTCGGTAATGGTAATGGGTTCTTCATACTTTGTGCGGTACTTTGCAAGAAGGGGGCTCTTGCCGTCGGTGGTGTAGTAAATTTGTGCATCTTTAAGTGCGCACGAAAGAGTAATAGCTGTGCCGCGGGCAACTTCGCCGATTTCGGCAGAAGCTCTTACGGGCGGAACATAGTAGCCAGAGAGGTCGGTTTTCCCTTTTGCAATATTGCTTTCCACGGCGTTATCGCAGTAGATGCAAAGTTTTGCATACTTGCCTTGCGCTGAGGCGGTGGGAACTTTTACAACATAAAGGTCGGTGCTGTATTCATGGTCAAGCTTTTCGACATCCTCGTATACATACTTATTGCAACGCGCGCAAGTTGTGCGGATTTCACCGCTTGAGTGGCAAGTTGCTTTTGTAACTATGTTCCAGTCGTCGCGGTCGCGAGGTACATCGTGACCGAGTGCGGGAGTGGTGTGAGAGTCGGTTCTTGAGTATTTACAGCGCGAGCACGAGTATGAGTATATGCCGCTTTCTGTACATGTGGGGCCGCTTGTTGTGATAATATCGTGTCCAAGAGAGGAGGTATATTTAAGCGTGAGCTCTGAGCACATTGAGCATTGGTATGTGGACTGTCCCGAGGAGGTGCAAGTAGCCGAAGAACTGATAAACTTTGAAAAATCGTGCGCAACGGTTTTTAGCTCGTCTACCTTTGTGCCGCGGCAACGGTTACATGTGTATGTAATGCTACCCGCCTTTGCGCAAGTGGGATTTACGCGTCTGGTTTCCTTATAATCGTGTCCAAGCGCGCGAGTTGTATCTTTTCTTTCAACAGAGCAAACTGAGCACTTTTCAATAACTGTGCTTGCCGCCTCACAAGTGGCGTATGTGCCTGAGGCTTTTACATAGTCATGTCCGCTTGCCGAAACATATTCAGTTTTGCTTTGCGAGCAGCGGGAGCAAACATAAATGTTTTTGCCCGATTGTGTGCAAGTCGGCGCCTGACACTTACTGTAGTCTATTCTCCAGTTGTGGTCACAAGCGGCTGACGCCACAAGTGCAAGCGCAAAAAAGACCACGGCTGTTGCCATTAAAACAATGAAACTTCTTTTCATCATTTTACCTCCTATATTTTGTACTTATACACAATTATTCTACTACATATAGCCAATGGTGTCAATAATTTTGGGTAAAGTAGATTATTCTTGCATCAAAAAGCGACTTTGCCTCGTCGCCAACACCGCCCGAGTTTGAGCCAAGCGCCGCGTAGCCGTAGCACATACTGCCGCGATATGTTTCAAGCGCGCGTGAAAACTCTATTTGGCGTACAAGTTCGCCGCTTTGCATGGTGCCTTCTGCGTATTTGTAAACGCCGTGGTTAATATATAGCGTAACCCCCGTGCCAAGGAGGGCATTGTCCCACCAGTTTGCAAGGGTGGCGAAAGGGGCAACGGCGGTGTCAAAGTTCCAGTAAATCTGCGGGGCAAGGTAGTCCACATATCCGCCGCGCGCCCATTCAAGCGCGTCACAGTAGATGGAGTGGTATGCTTCAAGTCCTTTGGTGTTGCTACCCTCGCCGCCGTTTTGCCATATTCCGAATGGCGAAACGCCAAATTTTATGTTTTCGTCAACCGCTTTTACCGCATCATAACTTGCTTTTATCAAGCGGTTTACGCTGTCGCGGCGAAAATCGGCAAGGCTCATGCCGCCGCCGTATTTTTCAAAGGTTTTTGCATCGTCAAATTCTGCGCCATCGATGGGGTAGGGGTAGAAATAGTCATCAAAAAC
>JAZQWE010000244.1:0-2626 GCA_045632225.1 Eubacteriales bacterium
CAGCGAAAGGGAAAACGAGTGCTTTCCGTTTTGTATTCGCTCTTCCACGGCAAATTCCGCTGTGGCGGCGATTTCATAAAGCAATGTTTTAAGGAGTTCGGTTGCCGTTTTGTCAAGTGGCGAGCCGCCCGTGCTGTCTGCATAGATTATCGGGCGAGCGCACTCTGTTGCAAGCGAAAGTTTTACCACGGCGCCTTCGCTTGCCAAAAGGCGAACCATAAGCGCAAGACAAAGTGCAAATGCCGCGGGCGAAATATTTACAACTTGCTCATTGCAAGCGGAGTGCACCGACATTCTAACCCCGTTTTCAAAAAGTTCTTTTGAGTAAAGTGTGGCAAAAATTTGTACAAGCCCGTTTAGCGAAAACGGCTTCTTTTCTCCAAAGACTTTCGGGAGTTCGAAAAGAGTGTCATTTGAAACATCAATTTTCATCCCAAGACAATCGCAAAGATTTTTCGTATCCATGAAAAATAAAAAGCGTTTGCCGCCAAGGGAAACTTCTTTTACAAAAATTGATTTTCCTTTATAATAAACAATTCCTTTTTTATCATTTTTTGCGGCGGCACTTGCAAATAAATGCAAGGCGCCGCTAATTTTTACCCAGCGATTTGTGTATAAAACACTTCCACTCTCATCGGTAATCATCAACGGCAAAGACATTTTGACCTCTATTGTGTTTTAACTCTTGTTTTTTGCGGGTTTGGGTGAAGAAAACTGATAGTTTAAAAGCGCATTTTCAGAAAGGATGTCAACAAGGGTGCTGTCCTTTCCGTCAAGTACAAGGCGCAAATTGTATCTTGTAAAGTAAAAGGCGTATGTGTCGATGTCATCGGTGAGTTTCTTTTTGGAAACGCCGTTTGCCAAAAGGGCAACGGAAAGTTGTTTTGCTGCGGCACTTGAAAAGAACACATCATTACCAAGGGTGGAATACGGAACACAAAGCACCTTTGCACCGTCGAATTTGTCAACAAAATCAAAGATTTCGTTAAGGTTTTCGTCGCTTACCTCGTCAAAAACAAACACAACTTCATCAAGTCCTGCGTCTTTGAACTCGTTAAGGAGTGCAAACTCATACTCTGTGACAATGTTTTTCACTTTTTCATCGGCATAGACCGCCGAAACTTTGAATAGTCCAATCGTACGGTCGGTTTTTTCAAACGAAGTTACCTTGGGGAGTTTTTTGCTTACCTCATTGCCAAGGAGTTTGTCCGTTTCGGTTGCAAAAGTCGGCGCGCCGTCTTTATAAATCCATGTGGATGCCCACTCGTCATCGTTTGCGCTCACAAAAGAGGCAATGTCCTCGGGCGCAACATACTCGCCGCAAAGGCTTTTTTCCATCAGCGGAGCAAGATTGTTTGATGAGGAGTGCTGTTCTGTTCCCGTATAGAGTGCCTCGCCGCCTGCGGCTTTATTGGCAAGGTGGTTGCCGAGAGCCGCCGTCAGCGCAAAGACGGTTGCAATTGCCAAAACGGCAATTATCGCGCCGCGCGGGAGCTTTTTTCTGCGGGTATTATATCTTTTGTAAACCGACATTATTTTATCTCCTCAAAGGAAAGTGAGCGCACATATTCGCTCTCGGTGGCGCCGAACATGTCGGCACGCGCCTTGAGTTTGTTTGTAAATGTTACATTTTGATAAAGGTCTTTAAGGTCGGTAAAGTGCTCTGCGATGTAAACATCGTCTTTTTCAAGACGCAAAATTACATAAAAGCCTTCCTCAACCTCCAAAACCGTGCTGATTTCTCCATCGGAGAGGGCAAAAGCCGCGTTTTCAAAAGCCGCGCTCTTTTCGCCGCGCATGATGTACGCCTCGCCACCGGGAATCTCCTCGGAATATCTGCCGATAAGGGTGTTAAAATCCTCACCGCCGTTGTATTTTTCGATTACTTCGTTTGCAAGCATGCGATTTTTTTCAACATCCTCGCCCGCATCGTTTTCGATAAATACGCTCTTTATTCTGATAAGTTCGCCGCCGCGAAGAGCTTCAAGCACCTTATCATCCTCGCTGTTTATCGCGCCGTTTTTAAGCATGGTGGTATAAAGCACATCGCGAAGAGCCATAACGCGTTGGAAAAATTCAAATGCCTTTTCGGTCATGTAGCCTTTTTCAAGCGTTGCGGTAAAGTCAATTTCGCTTTCTTTGCAATATGCCTTCATTTCTTCAATATATGTTTCGGCGACGGCAAGTACATCACCGCTTGTCACAGACAAACCGTGCTCTGCGCCAAGGGAGATTATCGCGTACATGTATTTTAAATCTGCCAAAACTTTGGGGCGGATATTTTCGTCAAGCGCCTTTGTGTCGGTGACGCCGTCTTTTGTATAGGCTTTTTTAAGTTCATCGCGGTAGTTTAAGTACATACAGCGATAGATGTCGTATGTGACATTGTTTTCGCCAACCGTAACCGCTGTCATGCCGTACGATTCAAGGTATTTGAGTTCTTTTTGGCGGTTTACGCCCACTACGATAAGGACTACCGCAATGGCGCAAATAAGCACAAGTACCCCTGCCGCAATCAGTTTTTTTATAAATATTTTTCTGTTTTCTTCAAAAGTTGTGATTTTCATTTTTGCTCCTGTTAATGAATGTTTAGCCAAGTAAGGGACTCCTCATCCGTCAGTTCGTG
>JAZQWE010000245.1:0-2170 GCA_045632225.1 Eubacteriales bacterium
AGCCGCACCTACCTCCCCGTACGCTTTGTTGCAGAAGCACTTGGCGCTACTGTAGCATGGGACGGTGCAACTTCCACAGCAACTCTTACTAAATAAAAAGACAAGAGCACCCCTCGCGGGTGCTCTTGTGGCAAAAAACAGGAGCAAAAAATATGAAACAAATTCGTTTATTGTCCCTTATGCTCATCCTTCTTTCGCTTGTTGCGGTATTCACCGTTTGCACAGCGGCAATGGAAGAGTATGACATGTATTATTATGTTGACTCGGTTAACGGCTCGGACAGCAATAACGGTATTACCCCCCGTAGTGCGGTTAAAACCGTTTCCGAGGCTTGCCGTTACGCGGCAAAGAGCAACTATGAAAAAGTTGCAATCGTTTTCACCACCGAATATTCGCTTAAAAGCGGTATAACCACCGGTATTGCGCATGACAATCACTTTGTTTTTACCACTCATGACGGAATTACCGACTACGGCGCAGAGGGCGCAAAGATTGTTTTCGGCAAAGCATGCCGCTTTAACATTGTTGGCCCCACCACTTTTGAAAACCTCACTTGCGACTACACAAGTTCGCTTACATTTGTCTGCAACTACAATGAAGTAATCTTTGGCGAAAATCTTCAGTACAATATGCTCGTCGAAGGGGGCAAGGGCGTGTATGTTTACGGCGGCTACCGTCAGCCCGTTGACACCATCACCCCCATCGACAAAGATTCAAATGTCACCATCAACAGCGGTAACTACTACCTTGTTGTAGGTGGCTCCAAGGACCTTGGCAAAAACGAGGACGGCAAAAACTCCGGTCACATCAAGTTCCAAAACACCAACCGCCTCACCATCAACGGCGGTACATTTGACATTGTTTACGGCGGTACACACACCGCGCACGCCTCCCTCAATGTTGATATCACCGTTAACGGCGGTAAAATCAACCGCCTTAGCGCCGCAGGTGATGCAACTCGCCGCGCTTACGGCGACGGTAAAGTTACCTTAAACGGTGGCGAAATCGGCGAATTCCAGTTCAACAACATCATCGGCGCAGGCGAAGTACATTATAGCGGCACAAAGATTGAAAAGGCATCCCTCGTTTACGCCTCCACCGAAATTGAGGACTATGCGGCAAAGGCAAACAAGAAAAAGGTAGCATACTATGATGCAAACTTCTACAGCGCAGAAGAAATCGCAATGCTCACCGACGGCTATGACACAGTTGTAAACGCAACCTATGTATATGCAAAGGCAAATGCAAAAGGTAGTGGTGCATCTGAAAGTGATGCGGCAGACTTTGCAACCGCTTTTGCACTCGCAACAGCAAAAAGTGCGGTTGTAAAAGTTATCGGCTCCGTCACAGTTGAAAACTTTACCGAACCCAAGCACGACGGCAAGATAGCAATTATAGGCGCCGATGCAAATGCAAAACTCACCCTTAACCAGAGTTACACTTTGAGCGGCGAAACCGAGTTTTCTGCCATCACCGTTGCGGGCAATGCAAGCATCAATGCAACAAACGGCACTCTCACCGTTGCGGCTGATGCAAAAATTTCCTCCGCATTCAACATCAGCGGCTCTGCCGTGCTCCACGCGGGCACATTCGGCACCGTATCCGGTGTAAAGACTTTGGTTGTTGACGGCGCAACCGTTGAAAAAGTTGTTCTTTCGGGCGCATCCGATGCAAGCGTAACCGTTAACAGCGGCAAAGTAAATACCCTTGCATTCTCCAACATGCAGGGACAGACCACTCTCTACTACCTCGGCGGTAAAATCGACGCAACCACCGTTGACGGCACTAACAAAGATGGCGCATTCACCGGCGGCGCAGGCATCACAGCAGAAATGCTCGGCACAGCGGCTTCCCTCTTCTCAAAGCAGGCAGAGCGCGTAGTCTTTGCAAAAGACGGCGCAAGCGGTAGCGGTGTTACAGCCGCATCCCCCGCATCATTTGCAGATGCATACGCTATGCTTATGGGGGGCGGCACACTCGTTATCGTTGGCGAAGTTAAGTCCACCGCATCCTTCTATCAGGCTCCTACCCACAGCGGCAAGGTTACAATCACCTCCCTTTATGACGGTGTTGACTACCGTAACGATGGTGCGCGTTTTGTAATTCCCCGTAGTTTCTACCTCGGCGGCGACACCGATATCGACCATATTAACCTTGTTTCTCAAGGTGA
>JAZQWE010000246.1:0-4393 GCA_045632225.1 Eubacteriales bacterium
GGCAAAGCCTTTTTTGAACCACGCGACTATGGCGTGCTTTTCGTTTTACAAAAAAACAACCGAGCATTCGCTCGGTTGTTTTTTGCTATTTCACATAAACTTTCTTAATTGCGCCGAAGACTAAGGTTTATTTTATTTTCAGATTGTTTCCCCTTGCATATTTTGCTGCGTATGAGTCCCCGTTACAAATTATTGTAGGATTACTTAAGAGGAATGCATCATTGCTGATAAAAGTAACATTGTCGGAGAGTTCCAGTTCAGTAAGGTCCGGACAGGATTTAAACGCCCTGCTGCCGATGTAAGTAACGCTGCTTGGAATTGTTACTTTGGTAAGGCGTTTACACTCGCAGAATGTGTCATCCTTAATAGAAGTAACACCTTCAGGGATTTCAAACTCGGTGAGCCATTCGCAACCGCCGAACGCATAATTACCGATTATAACAATGCTGGCAGGAAGATCATCTTGAGTTATGTGGGAATCCATGAACGCCTCGTTACCGATAGCAACAACAGGATAGCCATTTGCAATATTGGGAATTTTAATCGAAGCATTTTCGCCGCCGTATCCCAAAATTACCGCGTGCCCATTGTACAGACCTATCTCAAAGCCATCATCTGTAAAAAAGGTCTCGTCAGGGGTGCGCGACAAATCAGGCAATTCCAGCACAACTTCAGTTGTTTGTGCTACTTCAGCTGTTTGCGCTATAGTTTCGCCTTCTGTTTTGTCGACTTCACCATTTTCCGCATTACCGCAGCCAAACAGAAAAGCTACCAGCAAAAGAGCTAAAACTATCGAAAAGAATTTGATTTTTTCATGTCGAGCACCTCATGCTTTTTTCCATATTGTTATATAAATTGTATAATCTCCCGGCATTTTTGTCAACACAAATAGGACACCCACAAAAAAGCACCGCCATGGCGGTGCTTTTTTGCTTATTTATT
Organism: Eubacteriales bacterium; assembly: GCA_045632225.1. Classification (GTDB taxonomy): domain Bacteria; phylum Bacillota; class Clostridia; order Oscillospirales; family CAG-272; genus UMGS902. The sequence continues at coordinate 943 of JAZQWE010000246.1, forward strand.
AACTGTGTCAACAAACTTTTGGAATGCGGCTCTGCCCTCTTCGGTGCACTTGTACACGCCTGCGTGAACAAGAACCTCGGCAAATACGCGGCCGATTTCTCTTTCAACAACCGCATCAATATTGTCAGCGGTAACCTTTTCCTTTGCAAGGAAGGCATTTGCCCAATCTGCATGCTTGCTAAGAGTTTCGTTTTCATAAAGGTTTTCGCCTGCAAGGATTGCCTTTTTGAGCATATCCATCTCAGCCTTAAGTCTTGCGGGGAGAACTGCAAGACCCATTACCTCGATAAGACCGATATTCTCCTTTTTGATATGATGGAGTTCTGCATGGGGATGATAAACACCGAAAGGATGCTCCTCGGTGGTGATATTGTTACGGAGTACAAGGTCAAGCTCATACTTATCGCCGCGGCGACGCGCGATAGGAGTGATGGTATTGTGAGGCTCGCCGTCAGTTTCGGCAAAGACAAATGCATCTTCATCGGTATAGCCGCGCCATGCGATGAGAATCTTGTCTGCAAGTTCTACAAGTCTGTCCTTATCATCGCAAGAAAGACGAATGGTGGAAAGCGGCCACTTTACAATGCCTGCATCGATATCGTCAAAACCCTTGAAAGAAAGTTTCTTTTCAATGGGAGCCTTGGTCATTGCAAACTCATATTTACCGCCCTGGAAATGGTCGTGGCTGAGAATGGAGCCGCCGACAATGGGAAGATCGGCATTTGAGCCGAGGAAGTAGTGCGGGAAAAGGGTTACAAAGTCAAGAAGTTTGCCAAAAGCGGCACGGTCAATCTTCATGGGAGTGTGCTCACCGTTGAACGCGATGCAATGCTCGTTGTAATAAACATAGGGTGAATATTGCATGTACCATTGAGAATTGTTAATGGTAATCGGGATTGTGCGGTGATTCTGACGAGCCGCCGCATTGAGGTGACCTGCATAACCTTCATTCTCGTGGCAGAGCGCGCACTTGGGATATGAGCTCTTTGCCGCATTTCTTGCGGCGGCAATAGCCTTGGGATCCTTTTCAGGCTTTGAAAGGTTTACGGTGATGTCAAGGTCGCCGAACTCGCTTGCATAAAGCCAACGGAGGTCCTTTTTAACGCGGTATGTACGAATATAGTCGGTATCGCGGCTAAGCTTGTAGTAATAATCGGTTGCAGCCTCGGGCGACTCGCTGTAAAGCATGGTAAACATGTCAATTACCTCGCGGGGAGCGGGGGTGAGAAGACCCATAAGCTTTGTATCAAAGAGGTCGCGGTATGCAACGCTGTTTTCCTCGATAAGTCCGTTTTCAGCGGCATAATCAAGAAGTTCGCCAAGAGTTTCTTCGATGTCAACATCGCTGTACTCGGTTTCGGGTTCGATATATTCCTGAAGGTTTAGCGCCTCAAGAATTCTGTTGGTTGCCCATGCGCGGTCAACAGGAGTGATAAGGAATTTTTCCTCGGCATAGGTAATGAGTTTCTTTATACTGTCAAAAATCATGATATCCCTCTTTATTAGTTGAACTTGTAAACGGTTACATGGAAGTATTCTTCACCGGGGTTGAGGCGCGCCTCGCCCTTGGTGGGGCAGTCGGGCTCAAACTGGGTTTCAAATGCAACGGACATATTCTGTCTTCTCTCAACACCCTTGAAAGGGCAACCCTTGGGGCCGATTGCAGAGTAAATCTGCATGCAGGGCTTTGTGGTGAGAATTGTCATTGTGCGCTCCTCGGTGCGGCAAGTTGCGGCAACATTCATTTCAATGTCTGCAAAGGTTTCTTTAACCTTGCCGTTGAGTACAAAGTTGTTATCGTAACCAACAATGCCAAGACCGGTATTTTCATGGTCGCGGCCGAGAGGCTTTTCGGTGCGGAAGTCAAATGCAGTGCCGGTAACATCAAGACGCTTGCCGGTGGGAAGGAGTGTAGCCGCATCAACATCGGTAACTTCGTCACAGTTAATCTGAACCATGTGGTCAAGATTGTTGCCGTTTGCAATACCGTGGAGGTTGAAATATGCATGGTTGGTGAGGTTTACATAAGTGGGTTTATCGGTAGTTGCATGATACTTGATAACAAGCGCATTGTCGCGGATTGCATAAGTAACCTTTACTTTAAGTGTACCGGGATAACCCTCGTCACCGTCGGGAGAAGTCATTGTGCAAACGAGTTTGGGCGCGCCGCACTTTTTGCATGTGCACTCTTCAATATCCCAAACATACTTGTCAAAGCCAACTTTACCGCCGTGGAGATGTGCCTCGCCATTGTTGCGCGCGATGGGGTAATCAACACCGTCAAGTGTGATTTTGCCGCCGCTGATACGGTTTGCATATCTGCCGACAATTGCGCCGTGATAGCCGCCGTTCTTTCTGTACTCGTCAAGAGTATCATAGCCGCAAACAAGGTCATCGCCCTTGTGAATAAGTTTTTGAAGAGTTGCACCGTAATTTATAACGGTTGCGCTCACATCGCCATTTGAAATGGTATAGGCGTATACTTCCGTACCATCGGGAATTTTACCGAAAAGAGTTTTCATGATATATCCTCCGAAGTTTATTATTAACTAAATATAATAATAGTATAGGTTTATTTTAATGTCAATGTAGAAAACGCTTGTGTTTTTTACACCTTTTTTGCACTTATCGCAAGGACGGATGCAATATTCTTTGCCGTGCGGCGAAGATTGTCCTTGGCATTTGATTTTACATCCTCAAATGCGCAAAAGTCACACACGGTTGAGAAAACCGCATCTGCACCAAGTGCATCGGAATTTCCTACACTGCCCGCAACAACAATCACGGGTATATCACGCTTTTTAGCGGCATTTATTACACCGCTCACAGCCTTGCCCTTGGCACTTTGCTCATCTGCTCTGCCCTCGCCGGTGATAACGGCATCCGCATCTTCAAGCGCGTGCTCAAATCCGATACGCGCAAGGATTTCGTCAATTCCGCCACGGATTTCCGCGCCAAGGAATGCAACAGCACCCGCACCGAATCCGCCTGCGGCACCGCCGCCCTCAAGAGTTGACAAATCAACGCCGAGGTCGCGCAAAATTATGTCCTGCATGTGAAGTGCATTAGCCTCGAGAAGTTCAACAGCCTTTTCGGAGGCACCCTTTTGCGGAGCAAACATTCTTGCCGCACCGCTCTCACCCGTGAGAGTGGATTTTACATCGCAAAGGCAGATAAATTCCACCTCGCGGATATTTTCGGGAACAAACGAAGTGTCAATTGCAACAACCTCGTCTAAAGTGCCGCCAAGCGGCAAAGTTTCTTCACCGTTTGCATCCAAAAAGCGCACTCCAAGTGCCGCCGCCGCGCCACAGCCAAGGTCATTGGTTGCGCTTCCGCCAAGGCAAAGGAGTATGCGCTTTACGCCAAGTCCCGCGGCAACGCTAATCATTTGTCCAACGCCGTAGGTGGTGGTGAGCAGGGGATTTTTGCGCCCCTCGGCAAAGTGAAG
>JAZQWE010000247.1:0-2170 GCA_045632225.1 Eubacteriales bacterium
CTGTGACAGTGTGGACTTTTTCGTTCGGGCTACCGATGCGGAAATGGCGCAAATGGAAAAGGATTTTGCAAAGTTTTATGGCAATACCGAGCATTCACCCGTGTATATCGAGCGGCTTGTATTGCACAAAAAGATTTCCGACGAGATACTTGCGCGTGACGGATTTATGATACACGGTGCGCTGATTGAGTACGGCGGCACGGGATATTTGTTCACCGCGCAGTCCGGCACGGGCAAAACCACGCATGTTGAAATTTGGAAAAAGCGGTTTGGCGATGCGGTGCACATTGTCAACGGCGACAAGCCGTTCATGCGCGTTATCGACGGTGAACTTTACGGCTATGGCTCACCTTGGTGCGGCAAGGAAAACTATAATATAAACACGCGCGTAAAACTTTCAAAACTTTGTTTTATTGAGCGCGGCAAAGAGAACAGCATTGGCGAAATTTCCGAGTCCGAGGCGGTTTCGCGCCTCATGTCGCAGGTGGAAATCACCACTTCGCGCGACCTTGCGGCGCAACTTGCAATGCTTGATGTGCTTATGGAAAAATGCCAAAGGTATTTGCTAAAATGCAATATGGACATTACCGCCGCCGATGTTGCCTATAACGGAATGAAGTAATTAAAAAACGGTTGGCAAATTGCGAACTGTTTTTTATCAATACTCGAGTTCTTCCCAGCCTTCGGGGGTGACTTTCAATGTGTACATTGAGTTGAATGCCTCATCGCAAAGGGCGTCAAAGTCAAGCTTTGCCGCTTCCGCCGCAACATAGTCGGGATTGGGGCGGGTTTTGGGATGGCGGGGAGTGAATACTGTGCAACAATCTTCGTAGGGCAAAATCGAGGTTTCAAATGTGCCGATTTTGCGTGAAATCTGCACGATTTCCTCTTTGTCAAGGCCAATGCAGGGGCGGAAAACGGGAATGTTTACCATTGCATCGGTAACGCCGATTGCCTCAAGCGTTTGGCTTGCCACCTGGCCAAGGCTTTCGCCCGTGATAAGTGCGCCGCAATGGCACTTGTGCGCCATGCGCTCGGAGAGCACATACATAAAGCGGCGAAGCAAGAGGGTAAAGTAGTCCTCATCGCATTTGTTCTTGATTTCTTCCTGAATGTGGGTCAGGGAAATGATGTGCACATACATGCAATCGGTGTATTCGGTCACCTCTTTTGCAAGGGTGAGCACTTTTTCCTTGGCACGCTCGGATGTGTAGGGGAAGGACTCAAAATGGAGCGCATCAACGGTCATGCCGCGCTTTGCCATCATGTAGCCCGCAACGGGGCTGTCAATGCCGCCCGAAAGGAGCAAAAGACCGCGTCCGCTTGAGCCTATGGGCATACCGCCCGCGCCGTGGAGCTGGTCAAAGTGGATGTACGCGCCCGCCTCGCGGATTTCAACGCGCACAACTCTTTCGGGGTTTTGCACATTAACGCGGATGCCGCGCACACTTTCAAGAATGTATGCGCCAACCTCTGCGGAAAGTTCGGGGGACTTTAAGGGGAATGTCTTGTCCGCGCGCTTTGCCTCAACCTTAAAGGTTTTTACGCCCGCCATGCGGTGGGGGAGGTATTCAAGCACGCATGCGCGAATGCTTTCCATGTTCTTTTCGCATACCGCCGCAACGGTAACGCGGTTAAATCCAAACATCTTGGTCATGGACTCAAGCATGCCGTCCATGTCGCAAAACTCGTCAAGCGGCTCAACATAAACCGTGCTCTGGCGGTTGTAAACCTTAAAGTCGCCAAAGCGGGTTGCGCGTCCTTTGATTCTGCGCACAAGCATTGCCTCAAAATGTGATTTGTTTGCGCCCTTGAGCACAAGTTCGCCGTATTTACAAAGTATAACTTCTTTCATGTAAAACCCTTTCACAACTCCATAAAGCCTTCTCCTGTGGGAGAAGCTGGCGCCGTATGGCGACGGATGAGGAGTTATTAAAAATTCTAATCTTTTAAACATTCGGGAGAAATATTTAATTTTTCCAGAATGTCATTTGCTACGGTATTAAATCTTTGGTTTATGTCGATATTTGTGTATCGTAAAACCGTTATGCCCCAAGAATTCAAAACATCATCTCTGTGAGCATCTTTTTCTGTGTTTTCGGGTAGTGTGTGTTGCACACCGTCTATTTCTATGGCAATTTTGGCACTTGCTATATAGAAATCTATGATA
>JAZQWE010000248.1:0-17298 GCA_045632225.1 Eubacteriales bacterium
CGCTCCCTTTTACAAAACGGGAAAAGCTGTCCAAAACGCCAATGCCACATATATCCCCATCATTTTAAAAGAAGATGTTACAAAAGTGACACTTTCGCCAAGCGCAAGCGGACTTACATTTATAAATGCAAGCATTGTAAGCGTAACCGATTTGCATTAAAAAAGCACCCTTTCGGGTGCTTTTTTATTTTAATCAAAGCAAACCGATACCAAGTTAAGCTCTTCTACATCAAGTACCCCACCGTTTGCAATTCGCTGCTCGGCAAGCGCAACATGATATATTGCGCCATAATAGGTTTCGCCATTTTCAATCCATGAATTTGTGTTCTTGTAGCGTCCACTATCAAACACCAAATGAATCGTCCCGTCTTTAGCGATGCTGAAGTCGGGATAGGAATTCTTGGGAGTATATATTGTAAGCGGATTTGTCCATGTCTTTCCGTCATCATACGAAAGTGCCGCCTTAAGATCTACTCTTGCAGAGGAGGAATCATTCCAAACAGCGCAAATTGCTCCATCCTTTGTCTTGAAGAACTGGAAACGCGAGGAGGGATTTGCAAACTCGCTTGCATGTCCAAGTGTCCAGGTCACACCCTTGTCAAACGAGAACGACTGATAAATTGCGCCACGCGCGGTGCGAACAGTCATCCAAAGTGTACCGTCCGAAAGTTCGGTAATAACGGTTTCGTCAAAGTTGAGTGCCTGCGGAATATACGCTCTGCCGCGAAGAGCCCAATTTACACCCTTATCGGTAGACTCATAAACAGTTGTAAATCTGCCGTCCATGTAATTGTTCGGTGCGGCAAGCCAAGTGCCATCGGAAAGAACGGTGATATTGTTTCTGAGAAGTCCCGGGAAGCAATAGCTATGCTCGGAGATATTCCACTCTGAAACGGGTGCATCGGGATTATCAATGGTGAAACACCAAACGGCACAGTTTTTCTCAAAATTTGACTCCATGCCGCTCATCACATAGAAAACATAAAGCGTATTTGTGTCAGCATCAAGCCACATTTGCACATCGTTTACTTTGGAAATTTTGTTTTCGTCACCGTTTTTGTAGGTTTCGATAACACCGATTTCGTTCCAGGTCTTGCCGCCATCGTCGCTATAGGTCATAACATCATAGTTTTCCACACGGGGCTCTGCTGTGCCGCCGCTCACCCAACCGGCAAAGAGTCTGCCGCCGTTTGTCACAGCAACCGTGGGGCAACCGTTCCAATTGCGCTCACTCGCCGCATAGTAACTGTCACTTGGCGAAATAATCAGCGATGCAGGGGTAGTTTCCCATGTGAATGTGCCCGTTTCACCGTTTGCAAACGGAACGACCCACTTGCCAAGATTGATACTTTCTCCAACCTCGCAATATTTAACATACCAGTTAACAAGGTCAGGATTATTTCTATATGAAGCGTTGTTCATGAGCGAGCCCGCTGCAAGCATAACAGGCTCAAAACCTGCGGCAATTACCTTTTCGTTGCGAGTCGCATAAGTAGAGTTCTCCGCAACAGCAAGCACAACATAACCAGCCTTTGTAACCTTAACTTCACTTCCCGTTATAGGAGCATACAAATAAGCCGTACCGATAAGTTCTGTGGGGAAGAAATGCTCCTCAAACGAATAACATCTGTCCGTAAAGAGAGGTGCGCCAACCTCGGCGGTCATAAGCGTGCGCTTTGTGGGCTTTATAGTCGCGAGACTTTCAAGGAACTCAAGATTTTTGTACTTGCTGTCTGCAGCGATGCCCTCTGCAAAGCTTGTAACACCAAAATCATCACGAACAAGGTTGTTGTCTTCACTAAGTACAAGCCATGTTTCCGGATTTGCATAGTATGCCGCAAGTTCATTGTAAACTATCTTTTCACCGTCTTTTTCAATCATCGGCAAGAGTCGGATTTTACCGTACGAGCGCTCCTTTATAGAATGCAAAAACTCATAACTTGCAAAAACTGTTACGGTATAGCCGCTATCTGTCTTTGCAAATGTATAGTAAAAACTGTCGTTTTCAACCGTTGCATTGTCAACCGCTTCGGCCACAAGCGCACCTTCACTGTAAAGATGACGCTTTAAAGAATAACTACCGTCACCATAGCAAATAAAGCGCACAAGGCGTCTGTCTGCCTCCATAATGCTGTTAACGCTTTGCAAATTTATGCCTACATAATTTTTATCCGAATACGAATCGCTTTCCACTTTTGCGGTAACGGCAATGCCGCTGTCTGTATACTCCGCACTGTATACTGCTTTGTCGCCGCGCACCTCAAGGGTAACATTGCTAACACTAAACTCTCGCAAATGGCTCTCGGGTAAATACTTTGTATCAATTTCTCTTATGGGCTCGGATTGTCCAATCGCCACCTTAATTGCATTTATAACATCCAAAATATTTACACTCCCATCATTATTTGAATCTTCAAGTTTGCCGCCCTTTCCGTTGACAACCGAACTCAAAATAGTCATTATATCCTCAACATTGCATTCGCCGTCTTCATTAACATCACCGTATATAAAATACACATATCCGTCACTATCGGGTGTAACCGCTGAGATAAGAATTCCAAGCGATAATGCAAACAGCATTAGAAAAAACAAAAATTTCTTCATTACATTCTCCTTTAAAACATTTTTCTTATTTTGTCACAACCGTTTGCAAGCATGTTGAGTTCGCTTCCGCAACTGAACATATTTGCGCCAAGTGCCGTTGCCTTTTCGATAAGTTCTTTAACGCCGGTAATAATTCCCCACGGCTTACCCGCTTTCTTTGCGGCATTTGCAACTTTCTCTATTGCCAAAAAAATTGGCGCATTGTCGCCTATACAGCCAAGGTCGCATGAGAGATCATTCGGCCCGATAAACACACCGTCAACACCCTCCACCGCGAAAATTTTTTCAATATTTTCAACGCCCAACGCCGTTTCAATTTGAGCATAGACCTTGATATGAGAGTTTGCAAGCGGCATATATTCATTTAAACTTGGCGGATTATAAAGCGTATGTGCCCGCATTGTGGAAATACCGCGTTTGCCAATAGGGGCGTACTTTGCATACTCAACAACCTTATCAATGTCGGCCGCTGTGTTTGTCATTGGCAAAAGAAATCCGTCCGCTCCCGCATCCACACATTTTGTAACCCAAGCGCGGCTATTATCGGGTAAACGAACTATAGTTTCAAAATTTGCAAGGCGCGAAATTGTAAAAATCTTTGCAATATCGGTATAGTCAAACGCCCCATGCTCGTTATCGACTATCATAAAATCAAGTCCCGCATTCTTCATAATAAGCGGCATATTGGTAAACGGGATTTCGGAAAGCATGGTGCCAACTTTGGGTAAACATTCCTTGGCCAATCGCGAAAGTCCCGAAAGTCCAATGCCGCATCCAATGCACTCACAATCAATACCGCGCTCATTTAGCATTTTTTGCAAAATATCAAAAATGCCGCTTGCACCGCCGCCACCTACAAGTACCCGTGTACGGCGAGGGAGAGTGCCGATGAGTTTTACCGCCTCGTCACAGTACCGCTCGTTATCACCGTAAAGACCGTAAAAAAGGTTGCCAAGGGTAAAAAGGCGCTTTCCGTTTTCAAAATACGGGCGTTTTTCAAACTTTTCAATCATTGTCCCCTCGTTGCCTACAAAGGCAACTTGTGAAGTTGTGCCAATGTTTAAAAGGTATGCATCCTCGCCAATTTCTCCGCCATATACACTTGCGGCATGATCGCCAATGGGGGTGTAAACCGAAATTTCACCGTGCTTTCCGCACACGCTCACATTATCGCAAACATTGGGAAGCGATAATCCCTTTATAAAATTTTTCTCTGCCGCAGAACCGTCTGCATTGTAAAAACCGCTTGCGCAGGCATCTGTTTTGTGAGTTGTGTTATTACCCGTAAGCAAATATGCAATATAGGAGCCGAGTGTGTAAAACTGTGCTCCGTCAAGTTCGTGTTTCAAACGGTACAACTTTGCAATAGGCAAGTTACCCTTTAGCGAAGTGCCGCGCACAGAAAAATCTATTGATTTCAGCGCCGCGCTCTCGGTATCTCCGCCGCCGCTTCTCCACGAAAAATAGTCGCTGAACTCACCCGTTTGATATTGTAAAATATATCCGTGCATCTGAACACTGATGAATGCACAGCCGCAATCAAGTGCCGCGGCTTTTTTCATTATGCCTTTGACAACCTCGTCTATTTCGCTTCTGCTTATTATAAATTCAATTTCGTTAAATGGCTTTGGAAATGGTACTTTTTCATCTAAAACTACATTCCCAACCTCATCGGATACAAGATATTTTACAAAAGTGCTACCCACATCCATTAGTAGTCTTTTCACCGTATCACCCCTTTTAAAGCCTATTATATCAGTCTAAAATATAAATGTATATGGCGTTTTTTGTCTATTATATTGCTTTTTCTGCTATATAGTGTTAAAATCTGTTTAAAGAGGGGGAGATAAAATGCCAAACACATTTGCAGACTATATCCATGCAAAAAATGTTATTTTCAAGCATGCACTCGGCATGCGCGACATATACGGACTTGAATTTCATCCATTTCATGAGTTGTTTTTGTTCGTGGGCGGCGATGCCGAATTTATTTCTGGCTCTTTTCGTACTGTGCTTAAAGAAAACTCACTTGTAATTATTCCTAAAGAAAGTTTTCACCACTTTGTTGTACACGGCCCCGAAGAAGAATATCACCGATATGTTCTCAATTTTACCGAGTCGGTGCGTTTACAAGAACTAATCGACGAAAAAATGAATGAAGTTTGCGTAATCCCCGTATGTGACGAAACTGCCGCGCTTTTTAAAAAACTTGGAGCAACAGCTACCTCTCTTGACCAATATAAAAAAGAACTTTTGCTTGAAGCGGTATTTGTAGAAATTTTGCTTGCCATTGACAAAGATAAAAAACAAAACAATTCCGCATTGGAGCTTTCCATAAGCCCCATAATAAAAGATGCTGTAAAATACATCAACAAAAATGCAAAAACAATTTCCTCGGTCGATGAAATTGCCGCAAATGTAAATGTTTCGCCATCATACTTTGCCCATCTTTTCAAAAACGAGCTTCACATCTCGCCACACAAATACCTGCTTGAGAAAAAACTTGTTATGGCAAATCGCATGATTGAAAGTGGGATTGGTGCGGTAAGTGCAAGCGAGGAATGCGGATTTACAAACTATTCGGCTTTCTACAAAATGTATAAAAAAATATTCGGCTATCCGCCGTCAAAAGCAAAAAAGCATTGAGCAAATCGCTCAATGCTTTTCTATTTCATCTGTTTTCGGAAGTGACGGAATCGCGCCCTTTCGCGACACGGTTATCGACGCCACGCTGTTTGCAAATGAAAGTGCACTTTCGGTATCCATGCCGCTTGCAATAGCGTGGACAAATCCGCCGATAAATGAGTCGCCCGCCGCTGTTGTGTCAACCACATTTACGCCTTTTGCTGCAGGTGAGTAATATTCACCGCACTCGCCATAGAAATACGCACCCGCGCCGCCAAGTGTAATAATAACATTCTTTGCCCCAAGTGATACAATTTTCTCAGCCGCTTTTTTGGCAATTGCAATATCCGCATTGCCCCCATCTGTTGGAATTTCGATTCCCGTAAGGCTTTGAGTTTCAGTTTCATTGGGGCAGATATATGTTACACACGACAAAAGTTCACTTGAAAGAGGTGCATACGGCGCCGTGTTCAAAAACACGGGAACACCCTTTATGTTAGCATATTTTGCAACAGTTTCATTTATCTCCATGGGAACCTCAAACTGAAGTACGACCATGTCATACTCTGAAATTCCCTCTTTTAAAAACTCAATATCCGACTTTTCGAGTCCACCGTTTGCACCCGAATATACAATTATTCGGTTTTGCGAGCCATGGAGCACAATTACCGCGCACCCCGTTGGCAAATCGCGTTTTTCTGCTAAATATCGAGTGTCAAGTCCTTCAAAAGCAAGCAGGTCGCGCATTTCACGGCCGTCTGCATCGCCACCCACGGCACCAACCATTGTAACAGCATTGCCAAGGCGTGCCATTTGCACCGCTTGATTTGCACCCTTGCCGCCCGCCGCTTTTCTAAAACCGTTGCCCGCGACAGTTTCCCCCGCCTTTGGAAAAACGTCGGTTGATATAAAATAATCCACATTTATACTACCGACAACAAGTATTTTAGAACTCTTCATACGCTCCTCCAAAAGTTTTTACACCCTCATTATAACACATAATTTTGAAATTTACAAAAAAAATCTCCACCTTTCGGTGGAGATTTTGATTTGTAATTAACCAACGATACCCGAACGCTCGATACCTTGTACAAGGAATTTCTGGCAGAACAAGTAAAGCACAACGAGCGGCAAAATAATCATAATACCGCAAGTATTGTTAATCGCAGAAGTGTAAAGGGACATACCTGCATGGTCAATGTTGAGCGAAGAAGGAACGCCAACAATGTCGGGCATAAGAATTGTGGTGTTATTGCCCTGCATGAACATTTCGGTATAGAAGTTATCAGTCCACTGCCATGCGAATGCAAAGAGGAAGATTGTAATCATCATGGGGATTGAAAGCGGAATGATAATCTGAAGGAAGGTGCGGAATACGCCCGAACCGTCGATGTAAGCACTTTCTTCAAGTTCGTCCGGAACGCCTTTGAAGAACTGACGCATCATAAAGATATAAAGGCCGTTCTTAAATGCAAGACCCGTAATCGAAATGATAATCATGGGCCAGAATGTGCCGGTGAGCTGAAGTGAGTTGCCGCTGAGTGCATCAATGATACCGGTGTAGCCGAGAGGCTCAAGCAAACCAAAGAGTTTGAACACATCAAAGTATCTGAATTCCATGAACATCGAAAGGTATACTGTACCGTGAGGTACTACCATCGTGAGAATAACCGCAGCCATAACGAGGCTGTTGCCCTTGAACTTGAACTTGGAAAGACCGTAACCTACAAGGCAGGATACAAATGTCTGAAGTACCGCTGTGGAAAGCGAGAGGAACAAGGTATTGAAGAATGCTTCAATATATTCGTTTTCAAGGAAGATGTACTTGTACTGATCGAATGACGGATACTTAGGAATAAGCATTACCGTAACATCGATAAAGTCATCGGGGCTCATGAACGAAGCCGCAATCTTTGTAAAGAAAGGATAAAGAACGATGTAGGATACGCCAAGGAGAATGATAAAACGGAAGAGATACCAAACGATGTCGGTATAAAATGCCAAGTTACCAAACTTTGCCTTGAGTCTTTCCTTGAGAGGAGTACGGTCAAATTCAACGCGAATCTTATTCTTTGTTTCCTTTGTAATAGTAGGTTGTGAATTCATATTTTACTCCTCCTTTCTTAGTCTTTTCTCTGGTAGAATACAAACGCTGACATGATACCTGCTACAGCCGCAAGAATGAGGATTACTACGATAAAGTACATCCATGCCATTGCAGAGCTGAGTTCGCGTCCGCCGGGACGACCGTAAACTTGGTCGATAAGTACCATTACAGAGTTTGATTCGGAAGTGAATGCGTCGATAATTGTATAGATTGCGTTAACCAAAATCATGGGGGAGATCATCGGGAATGTAATCTTCCAGAATGTTTCCCAAGTGGTTGCGCCGTCCATACGGCAAGACTCGTAAATAGCGGGAGAAATGGACTGAAGACCTGCAAGGAAGATAAGAATCTGTACGCCGGAACGGTTTACGATATCGCAGATACTGTCAACCGCGTTTGCAACATATTCTACAAGTCCTGTACCAACCTTCATGTTGGCAAAGAGAGCTTCAAGGTCGATTGCCGCAGAGAGCTGTGCCGCCGCACTCTGTCCCGTACCGGTATCGATACTGTCGGATGTATCCATGAACTCCATAAGGTTGTTGGATGCATCGATAGCTTCAATAAGACCGGTGGAAAGAATAACGGGCACGAAGAGGATTGCACGGAACGCAGCGCGTCCGGCAATCTTATCGTTGAGAAGAACCGCGATAAAGAGCGAGAATACTACAATTGAAGGAACCTCCAAAATAAGCTGCTCAATACCTGAAATCAAAGTTCTTACATAGTCAGCATCCTCAAAAAGCGCCTTCTGGTAGTTAGCAAAGCCTACAAACTCAAGTGCATAACCGCCGCTACCGCCGAGAGGATTGATGATTGTGGAAATTTCATTGAAACTGAACTTAATCGAGTCTACAATGATGGGCAAATAAATCAGAATAAATCCGATTACGAAAGGTGCAACAAACACCCAACCCGCTTTTGCTTTACGCTTATCAAGCGAAGCCGCGCGTCTTTTCTTAGGAGCGGGAGAAGAGACGCTTGTTGTATTGATATTGTTCATCTATTCTTCCCTCCTTACTTAATTACCACATAGCCATAGCCGTCAACAGTATATGTTGTGCCGTCTACAACAGTTGTGATTGCAAAGTCATTATAGTTGAGAATGAAGGATGTGCCGTTATCGTATGTAACAAGTACAATCTGATTGTCGTCAGAGGTGTACTTGGTGTACTGATACTCGTCATTTCCTTCGGAAGGCTGGGTTACAGCAAACTCGTAACCCGAGATGTCGATAGGCTGACCTGCGCCGATCAAACCTGCTTCATACTGCTCACGAAGAGCGGCAATTGTAGCCTTTCTTGCTTCTTCATCAAGCAAAGCAGAGTTTGCCTGAGCCTGCTCGATAGCAGCCGCAGCATCATCTTCTGCCTCTGCCAAAGAAGGAACGCGCTCGCCAATGAGGAACTCGTGGCCAACGATGAGAGAAGTCTGGAGATCCTTAAGAACGCTGTTGAGGTCATTGTAGTAGTTAGCAAGTTCAGAACCGCTTACATTGCCTGCATCGTCCTTTGCCCAAATCTCATATCTTACCGAGTAATACTTACTGAGGTCATAGTCCTCTTTAAGAAGTTCGGTGTTGTCATAAGAAAGGATGAAGTAAAGACCTGCGCCGTTTTCAATTGCACGGAGGAGTTCGTACTTAACATCACCCGCCATGTTAATGGGAGTGCCTGCAAACTCTACAGAACCGTGAAGCACAACGCCCATGAAAGGAACGGATGCGCTTGCATAGAGGGAACGGCTACTCTGGAGGGATACATTGAGCATCTTGTCAACATACTTCCATGTGTAAACATTGCCCTTTTCACTCATTACATTCTTAACATCTGTGCTGAGTGTTTCAAGGAAGTCTACAGTGAGGTTCTTTGCATCGTTACGGTTGTACGGATCATCTTCGTCAAAGTCGGAGTTGAGCGCACTACCGATGGTGGAAACAGAAATGCTGTTATTGCCGTATGTTGCGTATCTGGGAGCAAACTTTTCATAGAATGTCTGGTATGCAGAGGGGGATACGCAAAGTGTGAAGTAGGAAACAAATTCCTGAAGGGATGCATCGTATTCACGAAGGCTGGAGTAACGGTTGTCAATTGTCTTGAGGATATCTCTGTCGAACTTAAGACCGTCAAAGTTTTCGTGATTGTTTACATAGGAGAAGTCAAAGTCGGGATATACGCCAAAGCCCTTTTCAGCCGCATAGCTGAGAAGTGCTGCATATCCGTCAGCGCCACCAACTGCCTTTTCCCAATTAAGTTTGTAAGGAATTGTCGCATACATGCCGCCATTTGCATAACCGGTAAGCTTGAAGTTTACATTGGTAATGCCTGCCTCTGCAAGTTCATCATACATTGTCTGAATATCAGCAAAAGATGTGATTGCCTTGCTAACGGTAGTAGGTACGGAAAGAACCTTCTCAATTGTCTGTGTAGCGCCGAAAGTTTCAATGTAAAGCGGGATATCAGCCTTTACATCTGCATCGGTTAAAGGTGTGAGAACGCCGGTGGACATAAGGTAGTCGCGGTATGCAACAGCCATGCCCATCCAAGTGGTTTCATAGTAATCCTCAACGCCGTTTTCCTTTGCCATTTCGTCGTCAAGAAGCATGTAATACTTGAGTGTGTAGTTACCTACATACTTACGGTCAGAAACAACTTCAATCTTGCTGGTGCCACCAACCGAAAGAGAATCAAGTGAGTAAGAGTCCTTGGGTCTGGGGTTGAAGGAAATCTGTACAGCATTGTACTGATGAAGCTGATTTTCATGCTTTGCCGCAATCTTGGAAAGCGCATCGCCCTCCTTGATGATAGCAAAGAAACCGCGGTTTTCGGTATAGGTGTCAACCAGTTTCTTAACTTCCTTCTGCTTTTCAACAAGTTCAGTTACAACTTCACCGTTTTCATCAAGAACTTCATTGCCTGCCTCATCCTTGAGAGCAACTTCGGTAAAGTAGGTTTCGGTTACCATCTCGTATACGCCACGCTCAACAGTTTCGCGCTGACCGAATACGGGCATGCGCATTACATCCTGGTTTGCGGAGCCTTCAAGAGTCTGGTATGCAAAGTCCATACCGTATACGGTGCCTGCGATGGAAGTGTTCTTGTTTGTAAAGTCAGCAAAGTCCATCAATGCGCCGCTACCGTCGGGAACGAATGTATAACCTTCATTGTTGTAATTACCTGCGCCCATGTAAGGAAGCATGGTAATGTTTTCAAGCTTGTAAAGGGTTTCGTCAAAACGGATACCGTTTGCAGGGAGAGTTGCCTCAAGACCTTCTTCGGTAAGCGTGTACTCAATTGCAAGACGGAATACGGGGGTGCTGAGTGTCTGGTCGACATACTGGGTGAGAGTATGGTCGTATTCCATTTCATCATAGGAATAGTCGGGAGCATACTCCTTGATGTAGCCTTCAAGCACTCTGAACTCACGGGCAACCGTGTCGGTAAGTGCATAAACTGCCATACCGGTCTTGGTTATGGGATAGAGGCTGTTCATTCTCTTGATAACCGCCTCGGACTTGGTTGTGTCGTTGGGGTCCTGGAGAGCGTAGAATGCGGAAAGCTGTTTGTGAGCGAAGTTTGAATAAGGATCGTCAAGATCAAACTTGCTCAAAATCTGTGTTTCAAGTCTGCTCTTTTCGATAAGACGGGGAACGAGGTAATTAGAGTCTGCACGGCCGATTGTGTATTCTACACGAACACCGTTCTTGATAGGCTCGATAACTACCTGATTGTTCTTAACCGCGTCTGTATAGGAGTTATACTCTTTAGCAACGCCGTTATCAATATAACTGATAATGATCTGCGAAAGGAGTTTTTCTTTAGTAGAAGCGGTACCCTTTGATGTTGCAATATCAAAAGGATTTGAGAAAAGAGTCTGTCCGGTTGCATCGTGAACTACTGCAATTTCAGCAGTTTTGGGATGCACATAGAGTTTGTAACCGTGCATCTCAAGCATGAGATTCATGGTTGCAATCTTCTCTTCGGGAGTATCATATACGGTGGTGATGTCCGCCGCAAACGCGTCGTCCTCTGCCGCAAACACAGCAGTGCTCATGCAGAAAACTGAGGTCGCACAGAGAAGGAGTGCGAATACTAACGATATTACTTTTTTCATTTTATAATCTACACTCCTTTCTTACATTCTATATTGCAACTCAACGATGATGTTGGTTACGAAAGATACCATGTTGCTGATAAGGCTGGTAAAGAGAATACCGATAAACATTACGATTGCCATGCCGAGGATTGTTGCCGCGGTCATGATAATGTTCTTGCCCATAGTATAGTCATGTGTGGTCTGCGCGCCGAAGAAGATGAGAATGAATGTCCAGATATAACCGATTGATACAAGCAAGTTGATAATACCGGTTTCTTCCGCAAGAACTACATTCGAGAAGAGGGTTGCAGGGATGAGTGTGAGCACAAGTGGGAAAAGTGCATAGCATGTTGCTACATATACATCCTTGAGGCTACCTTCACCTTCGAAAAGGGTGGTAAGACACCAGTTTGCAACTACCCAAAGTGCAAGGGGAAGAAGAACTGAGCCTGCCTGCGCAAAAATGGTTGAATACTGGTTGGTCGGGTTAACGATGTAGCCGCGACCGATTGAATTATAGTAGAACGCTATAATTGTAATACCAAGAATGGTGCTTGCCGCACGAACGGAGCCGCGCTTTTCATGCTTCAAATCCCAGAAACCGTCGAACGGGTGGAAAATGAGGTGGAATGAATAAAGAAGTTCTTCCCAATAGGTCTTTCTGCCAACCTTGAGAGCGGTATCCTTATTCTTCTTGGTGTAATATTTGGAGAAACGGGTCCAAAGGAATACAAATACGAGTACACCGATAGGGAGAACGAGGAAGTAATCCTCAATCCATGCCTTACGAACTTCCTTGAATGCGGTGGAGTAGTTGGAAGTGTCATAAGCAGCCTTGTAATACTCCATTGCCTCTTCGTATTCGCCGGCATTGTAGTGCGAACGGCCGATACCGATGTATGCAAGGTCAAAGTTGGAGTTTCTCATGAGAACATCTTCCCACTGTTCAATCGCTTCGTCAAACTTACGGTCATTCTCAAGTGCAAGTGCCTGAATAAGTCTGTCGCCATACTCGGTGCGCTTGTAAACAGTAAAGAGATTGTCGCTCTTGTCAAGGAGGAGCATGTAATACTCGTAAACGGGAACCTCAATAGTTTCGTTACCGATGGTAACGGTTTCGGTTTCGTCTGTGATAACCTTGTGGTAGGTAATAGCCTCAACGCTTGTAAGGTTACCGAGCTGACCGCCCTTATCACCGAAAACGAAGAGGAGGTTACCGTTATCATCATAGGTGTATACCTTCTGACGCTTTTCGTCGATGATTGACCAAGTAAGTTCAGGACCTACCGCAACATCGATGATTCTCGAAAGGTTGTCGCGAGTAACATTAACTTCACCCGAGGGGGAGAAGTAGCCAAGACGGTTCATGATTTCGTCGCCCGCCGCATTAAGTTTTCTAACGGGAGAATACTTATCGGACTTTGAGCGAAGCTGTGCGTACTGATTTCCCGCCGCGATGTTGTCGGATGTTACATAGATAAATCCGTCTTCATCAACGGTGATGTTGTTATACTCGGTAGGAATGTTCTGAGCGGAATTCTTCTTCTGCTCATCAGTCTGGAACGCTCTCCAGATGATATCCCATGCATCGTAAGTAACCGCCTGAGCACCGATAAAGCCGGTGAACTGACCGTCACTTGTAAGCACGATAACACCCTGATAGTTAGTAGCGGAAATTACGAAAATTCTGTCATACTGGTCAACTGCAACGGCTACGGGTTTGTAAATCGAAGATTCACCAAACAAAGCACTTGTAGGTCTGCCGAGAATTCTTACAAAATTACCGTCGCGATCGAAAAGTACAAGACGGTTTGCGTCAGTATCGCAAACATAGATGTACTTATCATTTACGAAAATACCCTGGGGGTTGGTAAAGCTGTCCGGAACGCCGTGGCCGTTAATAAAGTCGGAGATAACAAACTTTACAAAGTAGTTCTGGTCAAGAACAACAATGCGGTTGTTACCCATATCCGCAATATAAACATTACCGTCGTTGTCAACGCAGATATCACGGGGATCCTTGATAGCAAGGTCAAGACCCATATATGCAGAGTCAACATTTGTTACGGGAGAATAAGCCGTAGGCGACTGACGGGGGGTGCCGTCTTTTGCATAAGTGTAAGTAGAGTAAGGCTCAATCGCACCGGCAAGAGGTGTAAGCGCCATGATGAGCGCCAAGGTGAGAAGGAGTATTCTTGTTAAATTTTTCATAATATCTCCTCCTTAATCCTTCATACCACTCGAGCCCATGGTCTCGATGACATTACTCTGACAAATTACGAATACTGTGATAGGAACTATCATCATAACTACGGTTGCCGCCGCGCCTACGCCGGCACGCGCGATACCGCCGGTTACGATCTGGTTGATAGCATAGTTGAACGACTTGAGCTGCTCGGAATAAATGTAAATCGAGCTACCCGAGTTCCAAAGGCCCTTGAAAGACTCAATCATAAGAGTGAGCCATGCGGGCTTAACCATGGGCATTGCAATAATCCAGAATGTTCTGAATTCGCTTGCGCCGTCAAGTCTTGCACTTTCAAGAACTTCATTGGATACACCGGTTTCCATAAACTGCTTCATGAGGTAAAGACCCATGGAGGTACAGAAAGCGGGAATGATGATCGAGAAATATGTATCAAGCCACTGAAGTGTACTCATGGTAAGGAAGTTTGCAATAGCAGTAACCGTCTGGTGGAACATAAGAGATGTTACAACCAACTTGAAGAAGAACTTTCTTCCGGGGAACTTGAGTTTTGCAAGCGAATATGCTGCCATTGAAGAGAGCAATAAGTTACCAAAAGTACCGGTAACCGAAATAAATACGGTGTTGAAAATGTATCTTGAGAAAGGTACATAGTTTTCACTCATGAGAGTGAAAAGGTCTCCAAAGTTGGAAAGCGTGGGGCTTTCAACATAGAATCTCGGAGGGAACATCCAAAGCTCGTCAAGGGGCTTTAAGGACTGTGCAATTACATAGTACATGGGAAGGAACATGAACGCTCCCATGAGAATGAGGAAAAGGTTAATACCGAAGTCTCCGCCCGCGCTACGGCTGAGGACAACTTTATGTTTACGAGTTCTTAATTTCTTAGCCATATTACTGTCCTATCTTCGATAATCCTTTCTTTATTAGTGTGTTTGCGGTAATCATTACAACGAAGAGAATAACCGCGATTGCAGATGCATAACCCATTTCATAGCGCTGGTGACCGTAGTCGTCAAGGTGATGCATGATGGTGTGAGCAGCATAGTCAACGGAGGGGAATCCGCAGAGTGCAGTAACGATTGCGCCGAAACCGAAGGACTGGGTGATGGAAAGCACCGCACCGAACATGAGCTGAGGACGCATGTAAGGAAGGGTGATAAACCAAAATTCCTGCCAACGGTTCTTAACACCGTCAACCGCGCCTGCCTCATAGAGGTGACGCGGAACGTTCTGAAGACCCGCGATGAACGAAAGGAACGCAGTACCGAGAGATGTCCAAAGAGCAACTACGATACAAAGTCCCATTACATAGTCCGCATCCTGGAACCACAGAATAGCGTCATCAATAAGACCGAGGTTGAGAAGTGTACCGTTTACCCAACCGTATGAGTCAGAGCTGAAGAGTGTCTGCCATACGAGGTAAACAGAACCGGAAATTGAAGGTGCATAGAAAATAAGTGTTACTACCGAACGGAGTTTGGGACCGAGTTCGTTAATAAACCATGCGATGAGCAACGACAGAATGTAGGAAACAGGACCTGTAATGCTCGCAAAAATGAGCGTATTCTGTGCTGCGAGAATGAATACATCGTCATCGAGGAAGAGTCGGATGTAGTTGTCAAGGCCAAGGAAATTGGGCATTTCCAAAAGGTTAAAGTCAGTAAAGCTGAGAGCAATCGACAAAAATACGGGCCATACAGTGAAGATGATGAAGAGGAACATGAACGGAGCAAGCATGATGTACGCCGTTGTATTTTTCTTCATTTCTTTTAAAGTCCACTGAAGTTTAGTCATGTCTTTTGTCGAAGCAGGCTTTGCTTTTGCCGCAGTGTTTGACATGATTTTCTCTCCTTTTATTATATATTGGGTAAATCTGCAAGCCTTCGCTCACTTATTTGCCGTTTTCAGCAAGCCATGCTTTCATAGCCGCTTCAACTTCGGGGGAGTTTTCCATCTTCTTGCCGTTTTCAAGTACGGGCAAGTCAAACTCCTGGCGTTTTCTTGTGATTTCCTTATTGATTGTATTAACATAACCCTGAAGTTCAACTACGGGGTCCTGTCCTTCGTTTACAACAGAAAGGAGTGCAAAGTTGAGATAACGAGCAAAAATGTAAGCGCCGGGGAAGTTAGTTACAGCAGAGAGATTGTCGAACTGCGAAAGCAGAGCCGCCTTCTCGCTTGTAGTCCAAGGCATGGAAGCAATTGCTTCTCTGTTTGCGGTGTTATACTTAGCCGCCTGACCGATTGTGGTAACAAGGTCGCTACCGTACTTACCCTGTGCATCGGAACCGCAGTACCACTTGATGAATTCCCAAGTTGCCTCAGGCTGTTCTGTACCGTGGAGCATGATAGTTGCCGCAACGGTATTGAATGCCTCGTTGTGGAGTTCTTCTACTCCGTCACCGTCAGCATCACGGTAAATACCGGGCAACGGATGCATTTCCCAAAGACCGCTGATTTCGGTTGCGAATACGGTAAGCTGGTTATATGTTGTGGAGTAGTCTGCGATGAGAATGGGCATTTCACCGGTTCTGAAACGGTTAGGACCGTCGAAGGTGTAGGGGAAAGAATAGTCGGTAAAGAATCTGGTATACATTTCAAATGCCTCGAGCGCTACATTGGAGTCGAGGTCGCAACGGGTACCGTATTCATCGAAACGGTCGCCGCCCATCTGATAAAGGAAGATATCATATTCTTTATTAAGACCGATGGACATGTTGTTTGCCTGAAGTTCGGGAAGCATTGCAAGTACATCGTCCCAAGTCTTGGGAATTTCAAGACCGAGCTCTGCGAGAATGTCCATACGAACAAACATCATGTAGAAGCCTGCACGCTCAGGCGCACCGTAGGTTGTACCGTAAAGTGTAACGGGCTTCTTGGTTGCATCGTTAAACTGACTCATGAGGTCTGCAAAACCTTCATAATCATTAAGAGGCATTACCGCACCGCGGATAGCGTAGTTGATTACATCAACGCCCGCCGCACCGAGGAAGGCATCAGGACCCTGACCGGAAAGTACGGAAGGAAGAAGTGTACCTGCCGCAACGAGCTTAACATCAACGCCGGTGTTGGAGTTAGGTGTGAACTCTGCCGCAACAAGGCTTTTAAGAATCTTCGCCTGGTCACGACCTTCGGTGGTCCATACTTCAATGCTTGCAGCGGTTTCTCCATCGTCTACAGCACCCATGCGGCTATAGTCGGTAAAGAAACTTGCGATGAATGCACGAAGTTCAAACATAATAGCATCGCCGAAAGAAGCGTTTGCCTTGGGCATTTCTGCGGTAGTGGGCTGAACAAGGAAGTAGTCCATACGAACGGGCTGGCTTCTTACGCTGTTGAGCCATGTACCGAGAGTACCGATGTAAGTCTTGAGGTTGCCAAGGTTCGGAGCAATTTCATCCTCATCTCTGCCCATCTTGTCAAGAAGGAACGCTACCTTATCGAGAGTAGCTGTCTGTGAACCCTTCTGACCGCAAAGAGCGGTAAGTTTTTCCGAAACAGCATAAAGGTTGATTGACTCTCTGAGCATCGTTGTGATGGTTTCGGGCATAAGTCTTGAGAAACCGTAGTCACGGTATTCATCAGGGTCTGCACCGGTAAGCTTCATGATGTCGAGATAGCAATTATTGATTTTAGCAAGGGAGGATTCAACAGTACT
>JAZQWE010000249.1:0-2315 GCA_045632225.1 Eubacteriales bacterium
GGCATTGAGTACGACGCGGCTTGCACCGTGACGGTACACATTGTATTTCGATACGGTGTATTCATCCATATCGGTGTGCCAGTTGAGGTGATTGGGTGTGATGTTTGTCATTGCCGCTGCCCAAGCGGATTTTTGCATGGTCATAAGTTGGAAACTTGAAAGTTCAACAACCGCGTAGTCGTTTTCACTCATTTCATCCACAAGCGGGAGAAGGGGAGTGCCGATATTGCCGCCAACATAAACCTTTCTGCCATTGTTTTCTTTTTGCGATTGCGCCTTTAAGAGGTTATATGTAAGCGTTGTGGTTGTTGTTTTTCCGTCGGAACCCGTTATTGCGAAAATCTTTGCGGGGCAAAGGTCAAAGAAAAGTTCCATTTCTGATGTAAGGATTGCACCGCGCTCGGTTGCGGCTTTGATTTCGGGGACATCGGGGCGAATGCCGGGGGAACGGAAAATATAGTCACCGTCGATGTCTTTCAAATAATCTGCGCCGCATTTGAATGCGACACCGCGATTTTTAAAATCTATAATTTTTTCATTTGTTATATCTAAATCTTTTTGGTCGCGAGCCACCACTGTTGCGCCGCGACGGAGCAAAAAGTCAATCAGCGGAATGTTTGAAATGCCAAGTCCGATAACAGTACATTTTTTACCGCGAAAATCAGTTTGCAAAATATCGCCTCTTTCGTCTAAATATAATAATACATAATATATTATATATAATCATATTCACAAATGCAATATGTATGGGTAAATTATAGTTAATAGGTGTAATAATTGGCTCCCTCAGACGAGGGAGCTGTCAGCGTTAGCTGACTGAGGGAGGGAAAAAGATGTGACAATGGTTCACTCCCTCCGTCGCCGTACGGCTCCACCTCCCTCGTCTGAGGGAGGCATACTTCGCATAAACTATAATTTACCGAGGTGATTTTACAAATAGCACCGAATATTTACGGCTAAATCTTCTTCAAGTTTTATCAGTCGTTTTGCAACATCTTTAGAAACCTCGTCGGCGGCTTTATATTGGTTAAGGTATTTGCTGAGCGATTTTACACCCATGTTGCAACCGTCTGTGATGAGATCGGCAATGGTTTTGTCCGAACCGTCAAAAGAAAGTTTCACATTGGTTTTCATCCATGACATTCCTTTTGCCATTGGATTGGGTTCTTTCCCCTCATCATGATATTTTGCAAGCAAACCTTCAATCTCTACGCGAAGTTTTTCGTGCTCGTTTTTACAGTTTGAAAGCGCGGTTTTTAGTTTATCATCGTTTGTATAGTCCAAAACATCGTCAATGGAGGAAACTCCCATTTTTACGCCTGCGTCACATTCTTTTAAAAGTTTTACAGTATCTTGTTCAATCATGGCAAACTCCTTTTTATTTTATAAAAACAGTATGCCTAAAGTTTTTGCAAATATGCAAAAAAAGACCGACGGAAAACCGTCGGTCTGCAACGCGAGCTATAAGCCGAGTTCTGTAAGCTAAACGCTCCATGATCATCTATCTTCGCCGTTTGTTACCAAACGGCTTGGGGATTTCTCCCTCTGCCACCCGGAAAGATATGTCGGGCAAACGCTTTCCATACGGTGTTGCTTCGGATAGGGTTTACATTTGCACGCAGTTGCCTGCCGTGCCGGTGAGCTCTTACCTCGCCTTTCCATCCTTACCGCTAAAAGCGGCGGTTTATTTCTGTTGCACTTTCCCTAAGGTCACCCTCGGCGGACGTTATCCGTTATCCTGCCCTATGAAGCTCGGACTTTCCTCACGATAATACCTTTAGGCACAATATCGCGCGATCATGCACTCGGTTGCGCAGATATTATATACTGATTTTTTTATTTTGTCAAGTTAAGAAGTTTTCTTATCGGTTTTGCACTAAGTAAAATAAAAGCTGCCGCAAGTGTAAGTGCCATCTCGGGCAACATGTATTGACCGTTATAGATTAGTGAGTAAATACTTTTGGACATACCTTCTGCCCATTGTCCCCAAATTACAATTCCGGTTGCAAAATGGCAGAGAAAACGGGCAAGGCAAACCGCAAAAATACCAATGTAAATGCCGACATCGCCAAAGCGTTTTCTGCCCAAAGCACAAAGGCCAAGTACGGTGAAAGGGACAATATAGTCAAATGCGGCACACAAAAGGACAATGCCGATTGTTGTACAGTATGGAAAAACATTTCCCTCAACAATCGCTTGAACAAGTTGAAATAGGGCGAACATAAACGCGGTGCAAATGCCCCATGCTGTTCCGTTTTTGATAGCTATAAGCATAATCGGTAGCATTGAAAGCAGAGTTATGGAGCCGCCCATCG
>JAZQWE010000250.1:0-9345 GCA_045632225.1 Eubacteriales bacterium
GCCATCGGAATTCTAAAGGGCGACGAAAACGGCAACCTCATGCTCGGCGAGCATGTAAACCGTTATCAAGCTGCGCTGTTCTTCGTTCAAGCAATCACCGGCAAGACCGACCCCTCCGTATGGAACGCAGAAAAAAGCGCAATATTCAGCGATGTACCCGAATACGGTACCGCAATTGACTATCTCGCAGGCCTTGGGCTGATAATCGGCCGTGGCGACGGCACCTACGGCTATCATGACAACATCACATATCAGGACATGCTTGTGCTTGCAGTCCGCACACTCGGTTACGAAACCGAGGGCATGAGCTACCCCTACGGCTACATTCTTGAGGCGCAGAAACTCGGACTTACCGACAACATTGAAAATGTAAACTTCAAATCCTACCTCACCCGTGGCGAAACCGCACAGCTTGTGTGGGATATGCTTGGCACCGAGATTGCATTTGTTGACCCGCTCACCGGCGCACTTGTGTACCCCGGCAAGCAGGACGAGAGTGCATACGGCCTTGTGGTGGGCCCGGGCAAAATCAAGCGCCAAACCTACCTTGAAAAGGCGGGATTTGCAAGCGGCAAACTCACAGTTACCGTTCTTGAGTTCACCGCGGCAAAAAACAGCGATGATGTTGACACCGTGACCGTGCTTTACGGTGGCGAGCGATACACCATGGCGGCAAGCGACCTTGGCATTGACCAAAACACACCCAAGATTGACTATCTTGGCCTCCCGCTCACCGTGTTTGCAGATTGCAAAGCGGACGAGTTTTTCACAAAATATGACATCGACCCCGATGATAGCGATGCCCGCGTGGTATTTGTAAACACCGATTCGCTTCATTTTGTTGAAAACCTCCTTGGCGGCGGCAATATCCGCTACACAAAGCCGCAGAGCGGCACACCCTACATCACTCTTGGCGGCGTAAAGTTTGCGCTTGATAAATACGAAAGCGTGCTTTACACATTTGGTGAAAACGGCTGGAGCGCCGCGGACATGAAGAAGTTTGAAGAAAACTTCCTTTATGACACCAAAGACGGTAATATTGGCAAAAACTCAAACGGCGCGGTTCGCTACATCGTGCGCGAAAGCGAGCGTGGCGGCGAAACTGTAAAAACTCTTCATATATATTATATGCCGTATGAATTCGGCCAGTATTTTGTAAGAGCGCTAAAGGATGCAACCACGGGCAAAAATGCAAACTTTGCAACCCTTGGCACTCACAGCGCCTCAAAGGTTGAAAACCTTGATGGAGAAATGTCCAACTTTGTTGAATATCTTGTTGGCACAAACACCCGCGTGAGCGGCGCAACAACATCCGTTTCCAAAAAGAACGGCGAAAAGGCCAAGAGCCTTAAACTTGACGGCAAGGGTGCACAAAGCGGCGACTTTGTGTTCTACTACTACAATTCCCTTGACAACATTTTGAGCGTTGCGGCAAACTACGGCGGCTTTAAATATGGCAAACTCACCGGCACAACATCCTCCAAGGAAACCGTAAAAATCGGTGGCACCGACTATGGCTTTGGCTTTAGCGGCGCATTTGGAGCAGACTTTGCAACCTACGCGGCAAACGGCGGCGTTATCAAGAGCGCAATCGAAGGTTACGAGGGCAAAGAAAATGTAAAATTCGTAAGCGTTGGCGGCAGCATCGTTTACCTCGACCTTTATGACGGGGAAGAGGGCGAAAAGGATTACCCCTTCGCAGTTGTAAGCTTTGATAAGGAAATCTTAGCAGACCTCCTTGACACCAAGGCAGACAAACTCGACTACACAGCCGACTTTGTCCTTGATGAAAAGGGCAATGTATACGCGGCGGTGCTCAATACCGCAAGCGGCAAGTGGGAACTTTGCACCGTGCAAAACTTTGGCATGGACTATGACGCGGGCGATGACGAATATGTCCTCGAGGGCAACATCGGCGCGCTTGCAAACTATGTTTCCATCGTTGGTGAGTCGTATTCCAAGTACGGCGACTATGTAAAACTCTCGGGAGCGCTCCTTTCCTCCAACATTTTTGCAGTAACTGCAGAAAATGACGGCGTTCTCTCCCTTGGCACAGCCTCGGGCGTGCTTGAGAGCGCTACAGTTTCCGACGGTCTTATCTTCTCCGACAATTCAAACAAGACAAACCATATCAAGGCAGACCCCACCGCCGAGGCGGCGCGTGTAAGCCTTAATGACAACTCCGTGATTGTTATAATTGATGCAAACGGCAATGTAGGCATCCGCCGCGGCGCGCAGAAGTACAAGTTTACCGTAAACGGTGCGGCGACTTACTATGCGGCATCTCAGGACCTCATCGTTGCGTATTTCGCAGAGCCCGTATTCGTTGGCGGCTTTGCAAACGCATCCGATTGGGGCGAAAGCCGCGCCGAGGTTGGCAACAAGACATATTTTGTTGCACTCCCCGGCAGCGAGGCAGAGTTTGCGGCAAATGACGAGGGCGCAGAGTACAAGTACACAGTATCTGTTACAAACCTCTTTGACCTTCGCGAAATGGCGGTGGTTGAGCGCGTGGTATTCTATACCGATAAGACAGTTTCGCTCAATCTTGCAAAGGCGCTCTACATGGACGAGGAGGGAACCCTCACCGAGAGCGAACTTAGCGTATCCGAGGCTTTTGCTGCGGCAATGAAGCTTCGCGGCGATGAAAAAGACATCACATATATTGACATCGCTCCCGAAAACCTCACATTTACCGATGCCGATACCGTAATTGTAAGCGGCGGCGCGCTTGCGCTCCCCAATGCGCTTGCGGCGGTTAACGCAAATGTTGTTACACTCGACCTTACAGACCTTGACCGTGAGAAATATGACTTTGACCGCCTTGCGCTTAATGTCGAGTACAGCGAAAACGGACTCTCCGGCAACGAACTTGAGATTTTTGACGGCGTTTACGGCTATGAGTACCCGCTTTACGGCGATGTGCTTGAGGTAATAAACGAACCCGCCGAGGGAATCTTTGACCAGTTCATCATCGATAGCGTCGGCGGCGAGATTTTGGTACCCCTTGCAGATGCAGATGGCTACGAGGGCGCGGCAAAGATTAGCGTAACGCTCAAAATCCTTGCTCACTACGATGAAGATAACGGCACCCTCACCCTCAATGTCGCAAAAATTCTTCAATAATATATATAAGGAAGGCTACGGCCTTCCTTTTTGTTTGTTTGTCACATTGTGGGGGTGAATGGTGACCGCAAATCCGTAGGGGATGGCCCCTTGGACATCCCGTTTTAAGCACGGTACATGCGGGGCGTCGTGGGCGCCGCCCCCTACAAAAGCATTTTAAATTATAGGTTAGCGAAGAAATAATTGGTCCCTCAGACGAGGGAGCTGTCAGCGTTAGCTGACTGAGGGAGGGAAAATGTAAATTAGACAACGGTTCACTCCCTCCGTCGCCGTACGGCGCCACCTCCCTCGTCTGAGGGAGGCATGCTTCGATAACCTATATTTTCTTACAACCCGTGCCCCTTTTCTTACAAAGATTACACCAATTCTTACAAATTCCTTACAAAACCAAATAATTACTTGCAATATTTTTCCTCTTGTTGTACTATAACATCAGGATAAAACCAATATCGTACAACTACGGTTGGCGATGTCCAAGAATTTTTATTTTAAAGGAGAACCTACCATGAGAAACCTTAAGAAGTTCCTCGCACTCGTTCTCGCAACCATGATGCTCCTCAGCGTAGCAGTTATTTCTACCAATGCGGCAGAAACCAACTCTGACTATGTTGAAGCAGCTCAGCGTCTTGCATCTCTTCAGGTAATGAAGGGCAATGAGAACGGCGACCTCATGCTTGAAAACGGCGTTACCCGTTATCAGGCTGCTCTCTTCTTCGTTCAGGCACTCACCGGCGAAACCGATGTTGCTGTATGGAACGCAGATAAGAAGAGCGCATCTTTCAGCGACGTACCTGAATACGGTACCGCAATCGACTATGCTAACGGCATTGGCATCGTAAAGGGCCTTGGCAATGGCACATTCGGTTACAACAATGCAATCACCTACCAGGATATGCTCGTTATGGCAGTTCGTGCACTCGGTTATGAAACCGCTGACATGAGCTACCCCTACGGCTACATCCTCGCAGCTCAGAAGCTCGGTCTCACCGATAAGGTTGACCTTGTTAACTACAAGGCAGCTCTTACCCGTGGCGAAACCGCTCGCATCATCTGGGATATGCTCAACACTCAGGTTGCAGTAGTTGACCCCCTCACCGATAAGGTTTACTACCCTGAAGCAAACAAGGTTGACACCAACAACGACGGTATTGCTGACACTTACCTCACCGAGAACTCTCTCGGCAAGATGATGGAAAGAGAAGCTCTCATCGTTGATTCCGGTCTCGCTGGCGACGTAATCACTGTTACTGTTGATAAGTTCGTTGAAGGCGACGAAGATGATGAAACTGTAGATACTCTCGAAGTTTCCGGCTTCACTGGTCTTACTGCTGTTAAGGCAGCTGACCTCGGCATCACTGTTGATACTCCCGTTATCTCTTACGCAGGTCTCGAAGTTGAACTCTATGTTTCTGTTGAAGCAAAGGATTTCACTGACGCTGCATACGAAGATGGCGATGCTAAAATCGTATTCGCTACTTTCCCTGAATACACCACTGTTCAGAACCTCGATGCTAATGGCGACATTAAGTTCATTAACGAGGCTGAAGTTGAAGGCGTAGCTACCAAGGATTACCTCTCTATCGCAGGCAACAAGTACAAGGCTGCTGACTACGAATTCGTAACCAAGCAGTTCGTAAGTGGCAAGTGGACCGTTAAGGGCGATGTTACCACTATTTTCGAATACAATGCAAAGGCTGACGTTGTTTATGTAAACGGCGGCAACACCTACGGTGAAGTTTCCTACCGCGTAATCGAGTCCGGCGACAAGAACGTTAAGGGTACTGTAGAAATTCTCTACACCGCTTATGAGTTCGGTCAGTACAATGTTCGCGAAATCGCTGGTACCAACTACACTGTAATCGGTACCTACAATGCTACTCCTGTAGTAAACAAGGACGATGTTTCTTCTAACTTCGTTGAAAAGCTCGTTGGCTATGACAAGGTTGTTAAGATTGACACCAAGTCTGTAACCATCAAGCAGGGCGAAAAGGCTGCTTCTGTTGTTGTTGAAGGCGAAGCTGTTGAAGCTGGCGACTTCATGTTCTACAACTACAACTCTGTAGACAACATCCTTACCGTTGTTAAGAACTGCGGCAAGTTCCAGACCGGTCGTCTTACCGCTCAGAGCCCCAACGCTAAGACTGTTAAGATCAACGGCACTAACTATGAATTCGGTTTTGCTGGCAACGCTGATGTTGAATTCAACACCGAATACAGAGATGTTCAGTCTGACTACATTGCAAAGCTTGCTTCCGGCAAGGACAACGTTAAGTTCCTCGCAGTTGACGGCAAGGTAGTTTACATGGAAACATACGAAGTTAAGGCTGATGAATCCGTATTCCCCTTCGCAATCATTAACCTTGGCGATGAACTCGCTACTCTTCTTGACCTCGACAACGAAACCAAAGTAAACGGCACAACCGAATTCGAAGATGCTCTTACTAAGGGTCTCTATGTAGAAGACGGCGTTGTTAAGGTTGCTATGCTCAACCTCACCACCGGTGAATGGGAACTCGCTTCTGTTGGCACCTTCGCTCAGAACTGGGATGCTGCTAACAAGAAGTTCAAGACCAACAATGACCTCGCTTCCGGCGCTAACTACTATGACATCGCTAACAACGCTACCAAGTACGGTTATGTTGACACCTTCGCAGGTCTCAACGGTATCGTAGCTGTAGTTGACGTTGCTGACGGCGTTTACACCATCGCTAAAAACGAAGCTAACTTCTTCAACACCACTACCGGCACTTCTCTCAACTTCTATGACAACAGCAACCTTACCAACTCTATCTCTGTTGACTCTAAGGATGCAACTGTTAAGGCTCGTCTTGAGCACGACGCTGAAACCGTAGTTGTTACTATCGTTAACGGCGTTGTAGGTGCACGTGTAGGCGTACAGCCCAAGGATGCTACTCTTGGCTTTGCTGGTACCTTCTACTCCACCACTTCTGACCTCATCGTTTACGTTGCTAACGAAGGCGTAACCTTTGATGTTGCTAACTGGGAAGGCGTTTCTGCTGACACCAACGAAAACTACTACATCACCACTGCTAACACTGTAGTTGAAGTTGAAGTAGGCGAAACCGAAGATGATCCTTACACCATCACCATCACCAACCTTTACGACATGAAGGCTATGGCAATGGTTGAAGCTATCGAAGTAGAAGCTGAGGACATTTCCACCACCGCTAATGCTGCTCTTATCGCTGTTAAGGATGCTAACGTTCTCCTTTACAAGGATAAGAAGGATGCAGTTACTGTTTCTACCAAGACTGTTGCAGACGTTCTCGCATACCTCACCTCCACCAAGGATGCTCAGTTCGAAGATGTTGTAATCACCAGCTTCGAAGATGCTAACACCATCGCTATGACCGGTGCTACCATCGACATCAATGACGGTCGTGTTGTAACTGTTGATGCAACTGTTGTAACTCTCAACCAGATCGTTGTAACTGATAAGAACGAGTATGACCTCGGCGCAGTAGTTTCTACCAAGGACTTCGTTGCTGAAGACATCTACACCGAAGACATCATCGAAATCGACGGCGTTGAATATTCCAAGTGCGCTTATGAGCTCGACCTCGAACTCGTTAACAAGATCACCGCTCCTGAAGCAGGCGTTCTTGATGACAACGTACTTGCTCTCGCTGCTGACACCATCCTCGCTCCCAATGTTGAGGCTGATGACTACACCGGCGCTCTCGAAGTTGTAGTAACTATCAATGCAGTTGCTAACTACGATGAAGAAACCGGCGTTGTAACTCTCGTTGTTTACAAGGTTCTCACCGCTAAATAATTAGAGATAAACCAAATAAAAAAGGAAGGCTTCGGCCTTCCTTTTTTGTAATTTGATATGGAAATTAAAAAACGCAAGCAAATGCGCTCCGAATATATCGATTATTCGGCGTCAGGCGCTTATTTTATAACAATTTGCACCAACGAAAAGAAAAAAATTTTTTGGGATATGGAAAAATTCAATCCCGAGGCTGTGGCGCAAGGTTTTAGTGAAGCCGTAGGGGCGATTAGTAATCGCCCGCACGCTCTTTGTCCGCTTTCAAGGTGCGGCGAATTGGTTGAAATGTACATTAACGAAATTCCTAACCACTACGATAATGTTTTGGTGGATAAATATGTTGTAATGCCTGACCACATTCACATGATATTGATAATTTTACCTGATGAAAACGGGCGATTACTAATCGCCCCTACGATTTCGAGGGTTATTAAACAATTGAAAGCGGCAATAACAAAGCATGTGGGATTTTCGCCTTGGCAACGCTCATATTATGATCATGTTATCCGCAATCGCGATGATTATGATGAAGTGTGCAAATATATATATGAAAACCCGATGAAATGGGCATACGGCAACGCAGAATAAAAACATCACGCTTTAAAGCGTGATGTTTTTTTACTCCATTTGAATTTTTCGACTATCCTTGCGGCTTTGCCCTTGCCTTGGAATTTGGTATAAAAATATCCAAACACCGAAAAAACAACGGCGCCGATGAAATTCACCGTCAAATCTTTCATTGTGTCATAAAGTCCTATGTCAAGATAGCCGTCTATCGGCAGCGGCACACCGTTTGTCGCTGTTTTTGTAATGTTTTCAATCAAAACGGGGTCATTTTTGCCGCTCCGGTTAAGCAAAACCGATGAAATATGTTGCACAACGGTATCCTTTTGCATATCCGTGGCAAGGAGCACATCCGCGAAAAACTCAAAAAACTCCCATAAAACTCCAATAGTCATCGAAAAACAGAACGAAACAAGCGCAACAAACAGCGGCGAAAGTTCAAATTTAAACCGCTCGCTTCGGTTGAGCAAATCAATCAGCGAAAGACCAACCGCCGCCGCTAAAAATCCCGTGGTTATATGGAGCACGGTGTCCCAAATGGGAAAGCGCACATAATAATCGGCAAGTTCGCCGAGGATTTCCGCCGCAAAAATGAAAAACAGCACTATTATTTCAAGCGTTGTCGGCAATGCCACATTAAATTTTGTTTGCACCGCGGCGGGGATGAGAAAGAGCATGAGCGTCAGCACGCACAAAAATGCCCCATTGTAGTTCTTGCCCAAAATCATCAGCACCCCTATGAAAAGCACAACCGCTCGGAGCGCGATATATATAATAAATGTTGATTTTTTCGCGCGGTACTCGTCAATCATCGCGCGGTAAAAGAGTTTTAAACGGTTCATAAATCACCCTCCCTTTATAGTGTATCACTTAAATGTGAAGAATATTTGAAAAATAAATAAATGTTGGAAGCACCTCGGTTTGCGGTGCTAAAATTACGCCCGCGCAACAAGTTGTAGGGGCGTTTTTTCGGCAAAAACCCCTCCCAAAAAGTTGTTGACTTTGAATAAAAAAGGATGTATACTTATACTGAATAATAATATGCCATATTATCCCTATTTGTACCCAAATGGCATTTTTAAGAGAAAAAATAAAATAAACATACACAAAAAAAGGAGAAAAAAGCACTATGAAAAAGAAGCTTTTAGGCATCCTGCTCACAGCGATGTTAGTAGTTTGTGCGTTCACGCTTTGCGCGGGCGCGGCAGACCCCGTAACAATTTCAACCGCTGATGAGCTTATTGCGCTGATGAATCCTACCGATGCGGCAACCGCATGGGCTACGGACTATGTCCTTGGCGCAAACATCGACCTTTCGACTGCAACCGATGGCTCCGTTCAGGCCCCCATCGGTAATTCGACCGTGCCCTACACCGGTAATTTTGACGGTGCAGGCTATACCATTTCGGGTGTGAATATTTCAGGTACAACTGAAGTTGGTTTCTTTGGTGTAATCGAAGGCGCAACTATTAAAAATGTTACTGTTGCCGGCGCAGTTGCCTCCACAGACAACTTCTGCGGCGGTATTGTCGGCGCGGCTTTAGCTCCCTTTACCATTGACGGCGTAACTGCAAATATCACCGTTACCGGTGGCAAGCAGTACACCGCCGGTGTTGTCGGTTGCGTATATTTCTATACAGACAACTCGACTGCATCGATTATCAATACTGTTAACATGGGTGCTGTTACAAGTGCAAATGCTTATGTTGGCGGTATCGTTGGTGCAATCGGCTCCGCTTTTAACGCAGCTCCCGCACCTGCTACTGCAGGTGTATCCTGTACCGGTAATACAACGCTTATCAAAGATTGTATTAACTTTGGTAAAGTTACCGTTACCGCCGGTAACTGCGGCGGCGGTCTTG
>JAZQWE010000251.1:0-9594 GCA_045632225.1 Eubacteriales bacterium
CTCACAGAACGACATGGCTACGATCCGACTTTCGCTCTTCGAGTTCGTGCTGGAGTTTTTTGAGTTGCTCGCCGTAGTTTGCAAGCCCTGCGGTGTCAAGTTTAAATCCCTCTCGCTCCATTTCGTAGAGAACGCGTGAAAGCGGGAGTTCGATGTCACGGTAAAGTTCCACGATACCGTCGGACACAAGGCGGGATTTTGTAGCGGTGTAAATTCGGTAGATTGTTGCCGCGGCGGAGGAATTTTCGTCATATCCCTCGTTTGCATAGGCGGCGGAGAGTCGCGATAGGTCAAATGAACCTTCGCCTGCATTTATTGCGTAAGCCGCAAGCATGACATCGTATGCAACTTCGCTTGGCAAAAAGCCATTTGGTGCAAAAGATGCGCAAAGTTCTTTTAAGTTGTGGCATATAAGGTCATCACTTTGGAGTAGCGGTGCAAGAGTGCTGTAATTCGCTTCGGTTATATAGCCGTTTTCGCCGTCAAAAAATGAGAATTTGTCGCCGAATGGTGCAAAGGCGAAAGGCTTTGCAATCTTTTTGATGAGTTCAGTTGCAGAAATCTCTACAAAATCGTCGGATCTTGTTTCGGCCGCCGGAGCATCGCTTTCGCTCAGGGCGAACTGTTTGATAAATGCCGAAAATTCAAGACGGGTGAAAAGCGTGTAGAGCGCTGTGCGGTCGATTTTTTTGAGCGCGGTGTCTTCTACGCTAACGCCGCAGGGGGCATTGGTGTCAATACGCGCAAGCGTTTGTGACAAAAATGCATTTTCGCGGTCGGTGCGGAGCTTATCCTTTTGTTTTTCGCTTATTTTGTCAGTTGCATCAAGTTCCGAGTAAATATTTTCAAGCGAGCCGAAGTCGCTGATGAGTTTGAGTGCGCCTTTTTCTCCAATGCCCGCAACACCGGGAATGTTGTCGGATTTGTCGCCCATTATCGCTTTTACATCAACGAATTGTGACGGCTCAACGCCATAGTGGTTCACAAATTCGGCACGGTCAAAGTTTATTGTCTCGGAGTTTGTGCAAAGGAGAACTGTAACATTGTCACCAATCAATTGGAGCGAGTCGCGGTCACCCGTGAGTACAAATGCGCTGTGCCCCTCTTTTGCCGCGGCATTTGCGAGAGTGCCGATTATGTCGTCGGCCTCATATCCCTCTTTTTCAACAACGGTAAGACCCATTGCACGCAAAATTTCTTTTGCAGGGGCAAATTGCATTAAAAGTTCTTCAGGTGTTGCGCGTCTGCCTGCTTTATAGTCTGCATACATCTTGTGGCGAAATGTTGGAGCTTTGAGGTCAAACGCTACCGCCGCATAGTCGGGTGCGACAGCTTTAAGATGCTTGCCGATTATATTTACCATGCCGTATATGGCATTTGTATGCATTCCGTCTTTGGTGGTAAGGGGGCGCACGCCGTAAAATGCGCGGTTGATAATACTGTTGCCGTCGATTACAAGCAGTTTTTTCATTTTTTATTCCTCTTCTGTGGGCTTTTGAGTTGCTACTGAAATAAGGCGGGCAAGGTGGTAAACACCAAGCGCAAGAATTATTATATCGTAAAAAATATCTGTGATGGGCGCTTTAAATGATGTAATTGCGAAAATAATATCGGGAATTGAAAGCGCAAACGCAAGAATCACCGCTGTAGGCGCATAAGAAAGGTAGCGGCGAAGGTATGGACGGTTCAAAACAGCGTTTGCCTCTGCAACCGATGCAAGCATAAGAAAAATTGCCGCGCCGTAGCAAAGTGTCACAGAATGGTTGACATACGAAATATTTGTGTTAAAATAAAGACCGAATACAAGTGCAAGAAGTACAAGTGCAGGTGCTGTTGCTAAAATTGCGCGGGCGTCGCCTATTTTGTTGCTTGCGTTAAACGAAAGAAAATAGAGAATCGAAACCACGGAGAAAATGAGCATTACAATATCGGCGCCGCCGGGAGTTTGCAAGGTGGGGATAACGAACTTTGCAAAAGTATAAACGGTAAAAGCGGCAAAAACGCAAACGGGTACGAGCGAGGCGCCGCTCAAAAACTTCGCCGAACAAGTCGGTTTTTGAATTTTTCCTTCCTTTATATATATATAGGCTGTTACGAAGGTAATCGCGGCGATGGCGATGAGCGTATAACGGAATACAGAGTGCAATGTGTCATTTGTATAAAAACCGTTTGCAATGTCGTAGGTGTTCATCAAGATAATGCGAAGAGCGGTCATTGCAGATGCGAACAAAACGCACACAATGAGCGCCACGCGCGCGAACAGGGAAGTCTTTTTATTCATTGAGGTATCCTTCTTTCAAAGTAATATATATATTATATCATAATATAAAATAAATTTCCGTATTTTTTGAAAAAATACCATATATGCAATGTGCACAAAAACATCCTCGAAATTTCTCATATTTTTTCTATAAAAAAACTTGCATTTTGGAGATTTTTACTGTATAATGATAAGGCTTGATATGCGATGAAGCGGGAGGTTGCCGTAGAAATACGGGTAATTTCCGTGGAGTATGTCCGATAACCGGGCGAAAACAAGATCACGCTTGCACCGTGCGGTGCTAAAAAAGCGTTTCCGTGCCGGTATTTGCTGTCCCCCATCCGCTGTTTGGGAGTTGGTAAATGCCGGGTTCATAAAGGAACTGCTTGAAACGCACGGCACCGTGTTGAGTGTATCGCCCCACTAATCAATTTAGAAGGAGGCAAACAAAATGGCAGTTAACGAAAAGATTCGTATCAGACTGAAGAGCTATGACCACACTCTCATTGACACAGCGGCAGAGAAGATCGTGGAAGTTGCTAAGAGAAGCGGTGTTACCGTTTCCGGTCCTGTACCGCTCCCCACCGAGAAGGAAATCGTAACAATTCTCCGTGCGGTTCACAAGTACAAGGACAGCCGTGAGCAGTTCGAAATGCGCACACACAAGAGATTGATCGATATCATTAAGCCCTCTAAGGCAGTTGTTGAAGCAATCGCTGCAACTGAACTTCCTGCAGGCGTTGAAATCGAAATCATCTAAAAAAGACCCTAAAAGACCATTGGTCAAGTTGGTGTGAACGGGAAACCGAAATTCAAACATACCAACCAATAACTTATGGAGGAAAGAAACAATGAAAAAGGGAATCATTGGTAAGAAGCTCGGTATGACACAGATCTTCCTTGAAGATGGCAGTGTTGTTCCGGTAACCGTGATTGAAGCTGGCCCTTGCACAGTGGCTCAGAAGAAGACGGTTGAAACAGACGGTTATGATGCAGTACAGCTCGCGTATGGCGATGTTAAGGAAAAGCACATGACCAAGGCTGAAATCGGTCACTTTAAGAAGGCCGGCGTTGAAGCCAAGATGCACCTCAAGGAGTTCAGACTCGACAATGCAGCACAGATGAACGTTGGTGACGTTGTATCTGCCGATACCTTCGCCGCAGGCGAGAAGGTCGACATTACCGGTATAACAAAAGGCCACGGATACACTGGTACTGTTAAGAGATGGGGCAACCACATTCTCCGTATGACTCACGGTACAGGTCCCATTCACCGTCAGCCCGGTTCCATGGGTGTTATCGACCCCGCTCGTATCTTCAAGAACAAGAAGATGGCAGGACAGTACGGTAACGAGCAGGTAACTGTTCTTAACCTTGCTGTTGTTAAGATAGACGCAGAAAAGAACATCATCGCTGTTAAGGGCGCCGTTCCCGGTGCTAAGGGCGGTATCGTGTTCATTCGCGACTCGGTTAAAGCATAACGGAAGGAGGAAAACACAATGCCAGAAATTAAAGTTGTAAATATGGCAGGTAAGGAAGTGAGCACGCTCACTCTCAGCGATAAAGTGTTCGGCGCAGACGTTAAGAGCGCAGTCCTCCACTCCGCTGTAAAAGCTTACCTTGCAAACCAGAGACAGGGTACACAGTCCACTCTCACCCGCACCGAAGTAAGCGGTGGCGGTAAGAAACCCTGGAAGCAGAAGGGTACCGGCCGTGCACGTCAGGGCTCAACCCGTGCTCCTCAGTGGACACACGGTGGTATCGCACTTGGTCCTAAGCCTCGTTGCTACCACATCACACTTAACAAGAAGACCAAGAGAGTTGCTCTCTTCGGTGCACTTTCCGCTAAGGTTGCTGAAGGCAAGTTGATCGTTGTAGACGAAATCAAGACTGCTGAATTCAAGACCAAGGCAATGACTGCTATGCTCGACGCTATCGGCGCTGACAAGAAGACACTTGTTGTTCTTCCTGAGGTTGACAAGATGGTTGTTAAGAGCTGCGGCAACATTGAAGGCGTAAACACCACTGTTTACAACTCCATCAATGTTTATGACATTCTTAACTGCGACACTCTCGTAGTTGATGCAGCCGCTGTAAAGAAGATTGAGGAGGTATATGCATAATGAAACTTTCACAGGACATTATCATTAAGCCTATCATCACTGAAAAGAGCATGGATATGCTCGCTGACAAGCGCTATGTGTTTGAAGTAGCTGATGACGCTACCAAGCCTGAAATCGCAGCTGCTGTTGAAGAACTCTTCGACGTTGAAGTTGCTAAGGTTAACACAATCAGCATGAAGAAGAAGCCCAAGAGACTCGGCGTTCACGCAGGTTACAAGGGCGAGTGGAAAAAGGCTATCGTAACCCTTAAGCCTTCGTCGAAGAGCATTGCATTCTTCGACAGCATGAACTAAGATAGGAGGATAAAGAAGAATGCCTACTATTAAGTATAAGCCGACGACAAACGGCCGCAGAGGTATGACAGTTCCCTCCTTTGAGGAAATTACCAAGTTTACCCCTGAGAAGAGCCTCATCGTCATCAAGAAGAAGCACTCCGGCCGTAACAGCTACGGCAGAATCACTGTTCGCCATCACGGCGGCGGAAACAAGCAGAAGTACCGTATTGTTGACTTTAAGCGCAACGTTGAAGGTGCTGCAAAGGTTATCGGTGTTGAATATGACCCTAACCGTACTGCTTACATCGCGCTCCTCGAGCACGAAGACAACACCAAGAGCTATGTAATCGCTCCCGTAGGTCTTACCGACGGCGACGTTATTTACTCCGGTGCAGAGGCGGATATCAAGCCCGGTAACACACTTCCGATCGCTAATATCCCTGTTGGTACTTTTATTTACAACATTGAACTTTACCCCGGCAAGGGCGGTCAGCTCGTTCGTAGCGCAGGTTGCGCAGCTCAGCTTATGGCTAAGGAAGACGGCGTAGCACAGGTTAGACTTCCTTCCGGCGAAGTTCGTATCATTCGTCTTGACTGTAAGGCAACTATCGGTCAGGTTGGTAACGTTGAGCATGACACCATTAAGGTTGGTAAGGCTGGTAAGACCCGTCATAAGGGTATCCGTCCTACCGTTCGCGGTTCTGTAATGAACCCCTGCGATCACCCTCACGGTGGTGGTGAAGGTCGTGCGCCTATCGGCCGCAGTGGTCCTGTAACTCCTTGGGGCAAGCCTGCTCTCGGTCTTAAGACCAGAAACAAGAAGGCAAGAACCAACAAGTTCATCGTTAAGCGTCGCAACAGCAAATAAGGAAAGAGAGGCACATTAAATGAGCAGAAGTCTTAAAAAGGCGCCCTATGTTGAAGAAAAGCTTTTCAACAGAGTCGTGGCTATGAGCGAAGCGGGCGATAAGAAAGTTCTTAAAACCTGGTCGCGTGCATCTACCATTTTCCCCGAGTTCGTCGGCCACACAATTGCTGTTCATGACGGCAGAAAGCATATTCCGGTATATGTTACCGAGGATATGGTTGGTCGCAAGCTTGGCGAATTCGCACCTACCAGAACATTCAAAGGTCACGCAGGTTCTAAAACCTCGAACAACGGTAAATAATCAAAAAATTACGAAAGTCGCATAAAAGCGAAGGGAGGCAAAGCCTTAAATGGAAGCAAAAGCGCATCTTAAATATGCGAGAATTTCTCCCAGAAAGGTGCAGATCGTGCTCGACCTCATCAGAGGCAAGGATGTTGCAACAGCAATGGCTATTCTTAAGAATACCCCTAAGAGTGCATCCGAGTATCTCACCAAACTGTTGAGAAGTGCAGTCGCAAATGCAGAAAACAATTTCAACATGGACGCGTCTAAGCTCTATGTTTCCGAATGCTTCGTATGCCCCGGTCCCATTCTTAAGAGAAACAGACCCAGAGCGCAGGGCAGAGCGTTCAGAATTAACAAGAGAACAAGCCATGTAACAATCGCAGTAAGCGAGAAAAACTAATAGAAGGAGGTTAATCAGATGGGTCAGAAAGTAAATCCCCACGGTCTTCGTGTTGGTGTAATTAAGAACTGGGACTCGAGATGGTTCGCTAAAGACGAAGTTTTCGGCGATACTCTCGTATCCGACTACAAGCTCAGAAATTATCTTAAGAAGAAGCTCCAGGATGCTGGTGTTCCTAAGATTGAAATCGAGCGCGATGTAAACCGCATCAAAGTATTTATCCACTGTGCAAAGCCCGGTATCGTAATCGGCCGCGGCGGTGCAGAGATCGACAAGCTCAAGATGGACATTGCAAAGGTTGCAGAATGTTCCGTTGACAGCGTTGTTGTAAACGTAGTAGAAGTTAAGAGCCCTGATCTCGACGCTCAGCTCGTTGCAGAAAGCATCGCGTCTCAGCTCGAGAAGAGAACTTCCTTCCGCCGTGCAATGAAGCAGGCGATTGGCAGAACCATGCGTCTTGGCGCAAAGGGTATTAAAGTAACTTGCTCCGGCCGTCTTGGCGGTGCGGAAATCGCAAGAGTTGAACATTACCATGAAGGTACTATTCCGCTTCAGACACTCCGTGCAGACATTGACTACGGTTTCTGGGAAGCAAATACTACCTACGGTAAGATCGGTATCAAAGTTTGGGTATACCGCGGTGAAGTTCTTAACGAAGTTAACCGTCAGAACCAGGCTCGCGAGGACAGACGTCCCCGCCGTGCTCCCCGCGACAATCGCGAGGGCGGCAGAAGAAACAACAACAAGGAAGGGGGCAACCGCTAATGTTAATGCCTAAGAGAGTTAAGTATCGTCGCGTTCACCGTGGCAGACTTACCGGTAAGGCTATGCGCGGTAATACCATTACTAATGGTAATTACGGTCTCGTTGCCACCGAACCCGCTTGGATCACATCCAACCAGATCGAAGCTGCCCGTATCGCGATGACACGTTACATCCGCCGTGGCGGTCAGGTTT
Source organism: Eubacteriales bacterium (assembly GCA_045632225.1). GTDB lineage: Bacteria > Bacillota > Clostridia > Oscillospirales > CAG-272 > UMGS902. Next base: position 7,170 of record JAZQWE010000251.1, read on the forward strand.
GGATCAAAATTTTCCCCGACAAGCCTATCACTGAGAAGCCTGCTGAAACTCGAATGGGTTCCGGTAAGGGTTCACCTGAATATTGGGTAGCGGTAGTTAAGCCGGGCAGAGTACTTTTTGAAATGGACGGCGTTGCTGAGGACGTTGCAAGAGAAGCTATGCGTCTTGCATCTCACAAGCCCCCCATCAAGTGCAAGTTCATGAAGAAGGAAACAACAGAAGTTGGGGAGGAATAAGCCATGAAGGTTACAGAACTTAGAGACATGACTGCCGACCAGCTCCAGGCAAAGCTTAAAGAGCTTAAAGGTGAGCTTTTTAATCTCCGTTTCCAGCATGCAATCAATCAGCTCGAGAATCCTCATAAGATTACCGATGTTAAGAGAGACATTGCACGCGTAATGACAGTTCTTCAAGAGAAGAATGCGTAAGGGGTGAAAACGATGGAAAGAAATCTTAGAAAAACTCGTGTTGGTAAAGTCGTAAGCGACAAGATGGACAAGACCATTGTTGTAGCAATCGAGGATAACATCAAGCATCCCAAGTACGGCAAGATCATCAAGAGCACAAAGAAAATTCATGTGCATGACGAAAAGAACGAATGTGGCGTAGGCGATACCGTTTCCGTAATGGAAACCCGTCCGCTTTCCGCTACCAAGAGATGGAGACTCGTTTCCATCATTGAAAAGGCGAAATAAGTAGATAGGTCAAAGCGCTTATCGAAATAAGGAGGAAAACGCTAAATGATTCAGCAGCAGACATTAATGAAAGTTGCCGATAACACCGGCGCTAAGGAACTCATGTGCATCAGAGTTCTCGGCGGTTCCGGTCGCAGATATGCAAATATCGGTGATATCGTTGTTTGCGCCGTCAAGAAAGCAGCACCCGGCGGTGTTGTTAAGAAGGGCGACGTTGTTAAAGCGGTTGTCGTTAGAAGTGTTAAGGGCCTTCGCCGTGCGGATGGTTCCTACATTAAGTTCGACGAGAACGCAGCAGTAGTAATTAAAGATGACAAGACCCCTAAGGGCACTCGTATTTTTGGCCCTGTGGCAAGAGAGCTCCGTGAGAAGGACTTCCTTAAGATCCTCTCTCTCGCTCCCGAAGTACTTTAATCAAGGAGGTAACGAAAAATGGCAAACAAACTTCATGTAAAGAAGGACGATACCGTTGTTGTTATTTCCGGCGATGATAAGGGCAAGAAGGGTAAAGTTCTCACAGTTTCTCCTGAGGAGAAAAAGGTTATTGTTGAAGGTGTCAACATTGTAACAAAGCATGCTAAACCCCGCAGACAGGGCGAAGCAGGCGGTATTATGAAGGTAGAAGGCGCTTTCTACGCAGATAAGGTTCAGCTTTACTGCGAAAAGTGCAAGAAGGCTACCAGAGCAGCACATAAGGTAGACGGCGACAAGAAGGTTCGCGTTTGCGTTAAGTGCGGCGCAGAACTTTAAGGAGGTGCAGAAACATGTCAAGATATGCAGAAATGTATAAGAAGGATGTCGCTCCTGCACTCATGAAGAAGTTCGAGTATAAGAGCCCCATGCAGATTCCTAAGCTTGACAAGATCGTTGTCAACGTAGGTGCAGGCGACGCTAAAGAAAATTCCAAGGTTATCGACTCTATCATCGAAGAAATTTCCATGATCACCGGCCAGAAGGCTGTTCCGACCTATGCAAAGAAGTCGGTTGCAAACTTCAAGCTTCGTGAAGGCGTAAAGATCGGCGTTAAGGTAACACTTCGCGGCGAAAACATGTACGAATTCATGGATAAGCTCTTCAACCTCGCGCTCCCCCGCGTTCGTGACTTCAAGGGTATCAACCCCAACGGTTTCGATGGCAGAGGTAACTACGCGCTTGGTCTCAAGGAACAGCTTATTTTCCCTGAAATTGAGTACGATAAGGTAGAAAAGGTTCGCGGTATGGATATCGTTTTCGTAACCACCGCTAAGACCGATGCAGAAGCACGTGAGCTCCTCACTCTTATGGGCGCTCCGTTCGCTAAATAAGGAGGGGACAGAAGATGGCAAAGAAGTCAATGATTCTCAAGCAGCAGAGAACCCAGAAGTTCTCTACCAGAGAGTACAACCGCTGCAAGATTTGCGGCCGTCCCCATGCTTATCTTCGCAAGTACGGCATCTGCCGTATCTGCTTCCGTGAACTTGCTTACAAGGGCGAGATTCCCGGCGTAAAGAAAGCAAGCTGGTAAAACTCCCATCTATCGGCAGGAAAACGGCAAAGCCGTTTTTACCACCGATAAGCCGCCGGCCTCCAGCAGTCGGCAGCAAGAATATTTAACTTGCATCAGGAGGAAAGAAAGATGCAAATGACCGATGTTATTGCAGATATGCTCACAAGAATTAGAGACGCTAGCAACGCTAAGCACGCTACTGTTGACATTCCTGCATCCAACATGAAGAAGTCCATCGCTGATA
>JAZQWE010000252.1:0-4491 GCA_045632225.1 Eubacteriales bacterium
ATAAAAAAATTCCGAACCTTAAGGTTCGGAATTTTTTTATTAAATTGATTACTTTAAGTTTTTCCAGAGCTGTACAGCCTTGGTATATTGTTGGTTGATGGATTTAAGCGCGTTTTCGGCTGCGGGAGCCTTTTTATCGTACATCGATGCGAAAGCACTACTGCGGTCGCGGAGAGCGTAAATAAGTTCTTTGTTGATTGTGCCGAGCTGATAGAAATATCCGATGTCGTATACCAAATTGTCAAAAATGATTTCGAGCATGGGTTCGGACTCGGCATCGCGAGTGCCCTGACCAACGAGTGTAATGTCGTAAAGTGCAGGGGTAACAATCTTCTGACCGTAGTATGCAAGGGCTTCCATGATAGTACCGGTGCGGTTTATATCATCTTGAACTATCGGAACGCATACGAAGTTTGCGTTAAACGGAGCGACTGTTGAGTAATAATTTTCCTGCTCAACATTGAGTTTGGGATAGGGAAGAACGCCAAAGTCGGAGTCCATTTCGCGAAGTGCAGGTATACTGCCCACCGTACAAGTGTAGAACAAACCGTGGTCGGACTGCATCAAGGTTGCACCGTTTAACGAGGTTCTCTGATACTGGAGAGCATATTGCTCGTTGTATGCAATCTCGGCATACTGTTCGAGTGCGGAAATTGTATTTTCATTGTAGAATGAAAGCTCAATTTCCTGCTTTTCATTGATTCGGCCGCAACGCTGACCCGCGGCATTAACAATACCGAGAATGGAGTCGTCCCAAACGAGCAAACCGTAGCGGTCTTCCTCGGTATATTTGCCATCGTTGTTTAAATCTTCAGAAACGGATTTTGCAAGTCTTGCAAAGTTTTCGATTGTCCAAGTGCCGCCCTTAACCATATCGTATGGGGACTCAAGATCGTAGTTTTCGTGTAAACGCTTGTTAAAGAGCATGCTGAAAGCAACTTTGTTGTCGGAAATAGTGATGTCGCCGGTGGTAAAGAATACAACATCCTGCATAGAAAGGCTTTCTGTTGCGTTTTTGTCCCACCAACTCTTATCAAGACCAATTTGTTTGATTGATGCCATGTCATAAAGCATACTACTGTATGCAAGAACGGGCACATCATAGCCTGCGATAATGCAGAAATCATAGATGTTGGTGCCGGAGGTAACCTGAGTATTTACTGCGGTGAAGCCGGGGCCTACCGCTCCTGAGGATGCACTGGAATATCCTTTTTGCATGGTGGGAACGATTTTGATTTTGTAATCTTCTTCAACTTTGATTTTGCGATTGTACAACGCAGAGTCGAGAGGGGAAGCGGTTTCTTCTTCAAAATCAAAGTCATTATGTACTGCATTGCCTGCGGAGAGAATGTTGAATTCATATCCGCCGTAATTTGCGGTCAGGGGAATATTAGGGAGTTCCTCGGTATTATTGATTGTGATGTCAACATTACCCGAGTTTGTCGCACCTTGCGTATTGCTTTTATCGCAAGCAACAAAGCAAGAAGTAAGCATCAAAAGTGCAAAAACGAAACATGCTATTCTTTTCATCTTAATTCTCCTTAAAAATAAGTTTCATCCGAGATGTTCTCCTTTAAGAATATAATAAATTTATGCAAATAAATACAATGTATTTGCCATATTTATTAGAAATCTTATCTTTTGTCAATGAGCCGCCTTGAAAATACGGAGTAACACATGCGGAAAGCGAACCGTAAAAAAAGAGGCTAATAATAGCCTCTTATGATTTGATTTTGATATTGATACTTCCGTCATCGTTGTATATAACGGCATCGCCGCTAAACGAGAGTTTTGCGGCATCTGCTAAATAATCTTTTATTGACGGATATGGCACATCGGCTTCGGCAATTACTTTTTTGGCGTAACTTGCATCGTTTTCAAGCAGATACTTTATCCACGCGGCTTGAAGTTTTGCGTTGGTTACACAAGATGTATATGTGTCTTCAACCACAAAGCGATTTGTGTGTCCGGGGATGGAACTGCACCCTATATATGCGATTACCGAGGGCATTACCGCAGAAATATCACCCATATCGGTACAACCGGGTGTCCAAGGACGCTCGATGTTTATCTCGTCCTCACAAAACAGCATTTTTCCCACTTCTTTGAAGGCAAGGCGGAGATTTTTATCTTCAATTCTTGGGGCGGCACCGATTTGGTCCTCGATAACAAGACGGCAACCAAGTGCGGCGGCGCTGCCGGCAAAAGCACGGTTTATTCTTTCATTGGCTTTTAAAATCTGTCCCATATTTCCACCGCGGACAAAACTTTCAACAACTACTTCTGCAGGGATTACATTTACAGCTTCTCCGCCTTTTGTAATAATCGGATGGAAACGGAACTTATTATCTCCGCTGAACTGTTCGCGAACTGAATTTGCGGCAGAGAGTGCATTTGTAGCCGCATAAAGTGCGTTTAAGCCGCCTGCAGGCGCGGCACCGTGGCTTGCTTTGCCGATAAAAGTGTGCTTTTTGCATACAAAACCGTTTCCGCCGACTTCGCAAAAAAGTCCGGAAGAGCCGGTGTGTACCATCATGCCTATATCCACTCCGTCAAGAAAACCGCGCCACATAAATTCTTGTTTTCCGCCTATAAAATGGAGTACGCCTTGTTTGATTAGGTCAAGACGGTAACTGAGTTCAATGCCTTCCTCTGCGGGAACAACGAAAAGGCGGATTTTTCCGCATAAACCGTCCAAAGCCCCCTCGGCTTTAAGGGCTGTTGCAAGCCCAATCATTGCGGCACATTGGCAATGATGCGCGCAGGCATGAACCGCCCCGGTTTCTTTGTTACACTCGGGATGGTCGGGGATAAGCAGGGCATCCATCTCGGCAAAAATACCAAGACAAGGGCCTTTACGCCCCGTATCAATATCCGCGTAAAAGCCGGGAATGTCGCCTGCCTCAACTATATCATAGCCAAGGGACACAAAATGTTCTTTCATATAGCGGTGAGTATTCCATTCGCGGTAGCCAACCTCGGGGTGTTCCCAGATATATCGCTCCGCTTCAAGTATTGTATCTTTGCAGTTTTCCACAGCGGTAAAGAGAATTTTATACTGATTTTCCATAGTGTACTCCAAGTTATATAATGGTTTTTTGTCTTGTTTTTCGGTATTCGCTCGGTGAGCAATGCACCTCTTTTTTAAAGGCGCTGCTGAAATAGTAAATGCTTGAAAAACCGGTTGCGGTCGCAATTTGATTTAGCGGCATATTGCTATAGCGCAAAAGTTCTTTCGCGCGTGTGATTCTTCGCATATTTATATATCGCAAAGGGGATATATTGTAGGCATCTTTAAAAGAACGGCGAAAATGTCTTTCACCCATTTGTGAAGCGGAGGCAATCTTGGCTATTGTTAATGTATCGTCATCCAAATGCTTGTGTATATAATCAATTGAAAATTCCAAAATATTCTTTTTGTCGGAATGAAGATAAGATGATTTTGCCGTATTAAGAAAATCCGAATATATTAGGTACAAGAGGGAAAGGCAGTCTTCTTTAACGGTTGGGGTAGCACGGTTCCATGTCGCAACTATTTTATGAAAAAGGTCTTCTGTTTTCTTGCCGCTTGGTGCAGGGAAAGCCTCGCATTGAAGAAGTACATTGTGAAAGGTAAAATTAGCATATAAGAAACTGTATTCTTGATGTACGGTCAACGTATTGGAAGAACCCTTGGCAAGAAAAACAATATCGCCTGCTTTTGCGTCCAAAGAGTAATGGCCGAAATCGTACGTTGCCGAGCCGTTCAAAACGTACGCAAAAGAGTCATATTCTCTACCGTTTGGAAATTGCTCGTACGTGCCTACGTGTACATTGGCACCTATGGCACGCCTGAATTCCGATACGGTAGGTCTTGAATCAAGCATAGTAAGTTTTTTCATAGTGCATCCCCCTCTATAACTCCATTATAGCTGAAAATATTAAAAAATTCAACACCAAAACGATTTTGATGTCCGAATTTCTTAAATTCTACAAAAATCATATTTACATCACAGTAGTAAATTATGTAAAATATAATTGTAAAAAGATTTTAAGGAGGCATATATGAAAACCACTTTGAAAATTGCTTTTTTATTCGTTTTAGCGATGTGCTTTAGCATCGCAATATTTGCGGCGGAAAACACCGTGTACGTTGACGGTGTCGGTACCGATGCAAATTGCTATGCAAAACTTGAGGATGCGGTAGAGGCAGTTGCAGACGGAGGCACAGTTGTGCTTACCGCAGACTATACAACCGCAAATAAGCCATTGCATCTTCCAACCAAGAGCTTTACGCTCACGGCACAGAACGGTGCGGTGCTCACGTTTGGCAGAACTTTTTTTATTTACGGCGACGTTGTATTTGATAACATTACTATTAAAAACGGTGCATCTGCAAGCTATTCGTTCATTTACTGCGGCGGTTACAGTCTTACCGTTAACAGTAATGTACAAACAATAGCAAACGGCAGTCGCTATTTCTCAATTTATGGAGGAACCAGTGACTCTTCG
>JAZQWE010000253.1:0-3296 GCA_045632225.1 Eubacteriales bacterium
TGGACTTTTTAACGGTATTAGGAATATCATGGAGTTTGAGGTCAAGGAAAATTTTATGACCGCGTTTTTTGATTTCGCGAACAATCTGAGGACCTTCTGCATAGAAAAGTTCCATACCGATTTTAACAAAAGGCTTTCTGCCACCTTCAAATTTATCTAAAAAATTATAAACCTGCTCTGCACTTGAAAAGTCACAAGCAACAATGACATCTTTACCCATTATTTAACTCCTCCTATAATTTCACTTAAACTGTTGATTTTGTATTCTTCCATTACGCGAGGAAGATCCTCAATAATGGTTTTGCATGCATAGGGGTCAATAAGATTTGCCGCACCCACTTCAACAGCGGTTGCGCCCGCAAGCATAAGCTCGATTACATCCTCTGCACATGAAACGCCGCCCATACCGATAACCGGAATTTTAACAGCGTGCGCAACTTGATATACCATACGAACCGCTACGGGAAAAATTGCACTACCCGAAAAACCACCCATTGTATTTGCAATAACGGGCTTTTTAGTCTTAAGGTCAATTCTCATTCCAAGCAAAGTGTTGATAAGACTGATGCCATCTGCTCCTGCCTCTTCGCATGCTTTAGCAATGGCTACAATGTCAGTTACATTGGGTGAAAGTTTAATAATAACAGGTTTGGTAGTAACCTTTTTAACAGCCTTTGTAACCTCTGCCGCGGCTTCAGGCGAGGTGCCAAAGCTCATGCCGCCGCCATGCACATTTGGGCAACTAACATTTACCTCAAGCCAACCTACCTGATCACATTTATCAAGCTTTTCACATGTATAAGCATAATCCTCAATGGAAAATCCGCTCACATTGGCCATAACTTTCTTGTTAAAGCACTTTGCAAGTTTGGGAAGCTCCTCGGAAATTACTTTTTCAACACCGGGATTTTGAAGACCTACTGCGTTAATCATACCCGCTGTACATTCAGCAATTCTTGGTGTAGGATTACCAAAGCGGGGATCCTTGGTTGTTCCTTTGAATGAGAATGTACCAAGCATGTTAATATCATAAAGTTCGGCAAATTCATATCCAAAACCAAAAGTTCCACTTGCAGGGATAATGGGATTATCAAGTTCTATACCGCAAAGGTTTACATTCATTTTTCCCATATTATCTCCTCCTTAACAAGTACAGGGCCATCTTTGCAAATTCTCTTGTTTCCGTAAAGAGTCTTGCAAGAGCAACCCATACAAGCGCCAAAGCCACAACCCATTCTCTCTTCAAAACTAAGCTGACCGCTTGTTTTAGTTGCATTATAAACGGCTTTAAGCATGGGTTCGGGACCGCAAGTGTAGAAATAAGTATAATCAATATCACTCATTGCATCGGTTACAAAACCTTTTGTACCGTAAGAGCCGTCTGCGGTAGTCACGGTAACAGAAGCGCCGAGCACCTTGAATTCATTTTCATAAAAAACCTCGGATTTTGTATTAAATCCAAGAATAACAGAAACCTTTTTGCCCTCGGCAATAAGTTTCTTTGCAAGCATATAAAGAGGAGGAACGCCAACGCCGCCGCCGAGCAACAAAGGAGCATCGCCGCTGACGGAAGTGTCATATCCGTTTCCAAGGCCTGTGAGAACATCAAGTTCGCCCTCAGTCATCTCTTGCATTTGTTTTGTTCCCTTGCCCACAACTTTATAAATAATTGTGATTACGCCATCCTCCATATCGCAAACGGAAATGGGTCTGCGAAGGTAAAGTCCATCAAGCTTAATATTGATGAATTGCCCGCAGGCAACACCCTCGGTGTCGCCTGCAAGCTTCATAAGCATTACATTATCGGTGAGCGGAACATTTTGGATAATTTTATATATTCCTTGTTTCATTATTCCCTCTTAAGCATCAATAGTTGAGATTGTGAGAGTTGTTTCTTCAAGAACATCAAGAAGAACTCGAACCGTGTCAAGAGCGGTAAAGATATTTGCATTGTTTTCGGTAGCCGCACGGCGGATTTCATAACCGTCAGACGCCTGACCCGCAGAAGCGGCATCACTTGTATTGATAATATACGCAATGTGTCCGCGACGAATAGAGTCAATGATTTCATCGCTACCTTCGCTGATTTTACCAAGTACATGTGTACGAATACCGTTTTCCTTGAGGAATTTTGCAGTTCCCTCTGTAGCCTCAATATTGAAGCCGAGGTTGTAGAATCTGCTAATAAGAGGAAGTGCCTCTTCCTTATCCTTGTCTGCAATGGTTGCAAAAATTGTACCGTAATTCTGGAACTTCATACCCGATGCCTGAAGAGCCTTATAAAGTGCACGGTTAAGTTTATCATCGTAGCCGATTGCTTCACCGGTGGACTTCATTTCGGGAGAAAGGTAAACATCAAGTCCCTTAATCTTGTTGGAGGAGAATACGGGAACTTTTACATACCAACGGCTCTTTTCTTCAGGATAAATATTGAAAATTCCCTGCTCTTTAAGTGTGCGACCCATAATAACCTCAGTAGCAATGTCAGCAAGGCTGTAGCCGGTTGCTTTTGAGAGGAAAGGAACTGTACGCGAAGAACGGGGGTTAACTTCGATAATGAAAACATTTTCATCTTTATCAACGATGAACTGAATGTTGTAAAGACCAATAATTCCAATTCCAAGGCCAAGTTTCTTTGCATACTGAAGAATTACGCCTTTAACCTTATCGGAAATACTGAAGGAGGGATAAACGCTGATAGAGTCGCCGCTATGGATACCGGTTCTTTCAACAAGTTCCATAATACCGGGAACAAATACATCAACGCCGTCGCAAATAGCATCAACTTCAACCTCTTTACCCTGAATATACTTGTCAACAAGTACGGGCTTGTCTTCATCAATTTCAACGGCTGTCTTGAGATAATGACGAAGCTGTGTTTCGTTTGCAACAATCTGCATCGCACGGCCACCGAGAACGAAACTCGGACGAACAAGCACGGGATAGCCAATTTCAGAAGCGGTCTTTATGCCGTCTTCAATTTTGGTAACAGCTCTGCCCTTAGGCTGAGGAATATTAAGTTCCTCAAGAATCTTTTCAAAGCGGTCACGGTTTTCAGCACGGTCAATAGCCTGACAATCGGTACCGATAATCTTTACACCGCGACTGTCAAGAGGTTCTGCAAGGTTGATTGCGGTCTGACCGCCGAGAGATGCGATAACACCCTCGGGATTTTCAAAGTGAAGAATGTTCATAACATCTTCAGTTGTAAGAGGCTCAAAGTAAAGTTTATCTGCTGTTGTATAGTCAGTAGAAACAGTTTCGGGGTTGTTATTGATAATAATAGCCTCATATCC
>JAZQWE010000254.1:0-3017 GCA_045632225.1 Eubacteriales bacterium
CGGTAGTGAAGTATTCCTTCTGTGCGCGAGCCTGGTTCTTGCGAGCATCTCTGCAGGGTTTGCATCTCTGAGGCTCATTCTGGAATCCCTTCTCTGCGTAAAATTCCTGCTCACTTGCGGTGAACACAAATTCTGTGCCGCAGTCTTTGCACTTCAAAGTCTTGTCCTGATACATTGTTTGTTACCTCTCTTTTAATGGGTTGATGTTTTTTGCCCCAAGACGGATTTAAACCGACACCTTTGTAATTCCAACGCTCTTTGTTTAAGCTATTCGGGCGTATTTATACAAGCGCGTTTGCGCTAATATACTAAAATATTTTTTTCAGTTTTCCTTTAACACGGCGAAGCGCGTTATCAACTGATTTTTCGGTTTTGCCAACCTTATTTGCAATCTCCAAATAGGAGTATCCGGCAATATAAAGTTCAAAAATGCCGTATTCAAGCTCACTCAAAACCGCTTTTGCTTTTGCAAGCGCAACCGAAAATCCCTCTTTGTCAAGCATGAGATTTTGCGGGTTTTCCTCTTCATCTGCAAAGTCATCATCCGAAAGCGTATCCGTGCTGATGTCCGCAGTCTTTTTGCTGAGAAAACGAAGCGCATCTGCAATGCCGTTTACAATGCATATCTTTGCGTAAAGACCAAATGTCACACCTTGCTCAAAACGAAACGAAAGTGCCGCGTGATAAAAAGCAACCAGCGCACCCTGCCGCAAATCGTCCAAATCCGCTTCAGAAAGGCTGTGCATATATCTCGCAACCTCGCCCTCAAGCAGAGGTTTATACTTTTGGGAGAGTTCTACAAAAGCATCGCCGTTGCCTTCTTTGACACGCGCAAGCAAATCTGCAATCCCGTCACTTTGTACAACTTTGCTTTTGTTCACAAACTCTACCTCGCGATGGTTTTTCAAGCTTATAAAATAATTATACCATTATTTTACATAATGTCAATAGGAAAATGTAAATATTTTTTTGTAAAAAGTGCACAAAAGATGTGTTTTTTACAAAAAAAGCAGAAAATCCAATCGAAAACCGTCGTTTGAATTTCCTGCCTTAAAAGAATTGATATTATCCCAAAAGATAGTCTACTTCGCCCGCCAAAAGTGCCATAATTCCCTTGTAAATTACATCGGGACGGTCCTCAAAATTTTCCTTCATCCGTTCAATACGCGCAGAAGAGTCATCGACAAGATTGATATGCAAAATCTCTTGATCCATTTCAGTAATAATGCACTCGATTGCCATCTTGCCATCCTCACGCTCGCTTGTGGTGCAGCGCACCTCCGCCCCGCGTTTTTTAAACGAAAGGAGTTTCATTGCGCTCTTAAGGCTCGTTTCGCGTATGGAGCGAAGAAGATTGCTTTGGAGCTGGCTTACAACCGCGCTACCAAGCGGAGAAATGCGATAAAGCGTTTTCTTTTCGCCTGTGTGAGGGTCATCGGCAAACTCCTCGATAATGTGTCCCATATCGAGAATTTCCGCAAAACATTCTGCAAAATCAAAGTAATTTACATACTCATTTTGCACAACTATATCATTTACCGTTGCAAAATCCAGCGGATAATGAATGTTTTGGAGCAGATAAAGTATGAATATTTTAATATCGTTCTTATTTGTAAGTTTTCTACCAAAACTCGGCATACTTTTCTCCTCCTTTTAAACATTATTATTAGTCGCTCGATTATTCTACCATTAACGACATAATAAGTCAAGTAAAAAAATGCACAAAGAAACAAAGTTTTAAAACTTTATTTCTCTGTGCATTAAAAGCGCTGTTAAAAATTACTGTGCCGCAAGAATATCCTCGGGAATGTACTCGTATGCAGGATACTGAACCTGATCAAACATGCGGTAGCCAAGGTAGCTTGTTTCAAGACCCTTGAGTTCCTTGCTTACAAGGTAGAAGTCCTTGTTGAAAATGATGGGCATTACGGGCATCTTATCCATGAGATACTTTTCAGCCTCTGCCAAAATCGCAGAACGCTTTGCAGTATTCTTTTCTGCAAGTGCAGAATCAATAAGTGCATCGTATTCAGCATCGCTAAAGCCGGTTGTGTGAGTCTTGAATGCATAGTTTGCACCGGGAGTCATATCGATACCGCTACCGGAAAGTTCGGTAGAATATACCGCAAGGGGAGCAAATGCATCAACGCCGAGCATAGATACATCAACCGCCAAAACTTCAAATTCGCCACTTTCGTAAGCGGTCTGAACACCGTCAACATAAGCAAAACGGTCTTCTTCAACTTCAATCTTGGTGGGAGCCAAAGCCTTGAGAGTTACATCAAAGCCAAGCTGTTCCCAAGCATCTGCAACCTTTTCTGCAACGAGTTGTTCAACCTCGTTCTGTCTGTATGTAAGGGTGAATGCACCGCCGTTTACGCCCGCCTCTTTGAGGAGTGCCTTTGCACCGTCGATATCAGCAGCAACGCTCAATACATCGCCGTTAACCTTGCGGAAAGAATCGCCCTTAACATTGTTGTAAACAGTCTTTGCAATAAGACCGGTAGCCGCATCTGCATAAACAACCGCATCTGCAATAGCCTGACGGTCGATAGCCATCGAAAGCGCCTTGCGCACTCGGAAATCAGCAAAAAGTTCGTTTTCGGTGTTAAAGAGATATGAATATGTGGAGTTTGCATCGGTTACATGCGCGTCCTTCTTAACTTCTGCTCTCTTGGAAAGCGGAATGTCACCCATGTAGAGAACCTCGCCTGCTACATACTGTTCGTAAATAGCTTCAAGATTGTCGGGAGCCATGTATTCAATGAGTTTCTTATTGATATAATCGCTCTTGTACTGAGCATCGGTATCCTTTACAAAGGTTACATTGATACGGAAAGGAAGTACATAGCGGTCAAGTTTATCCTCTGCGGTATCGCGGTAGTAGTATGCATTACGCTCGATACGCATGGTTCCCTCTGCAATGTCAATTGCCTTGATTGCGAAAGGACCGTTAGTAACAAGAGTAGCGTGTCTGCGTGCCCAGTTGTTTACATCCTTTGTAACCGCGCTTTCGC
>JAZQWE010000255.1:0-1237 GCA_045632225.1 Eubacteriales bacterium
ATGGGACTTATTAAAGCAGCTATTGATGCGCTTAGCGGCACACTTGCCGATCAATGGAAAGAGTTTTTCTATTGCGACTCGCTTGACAACGATACCCTTATGGTAAAGGGTCAAAAGAGCATTGGCTCGCGTTCATCCAACACAAAAGGCTCAGACAATGTAATCTCCAACGGCTCGGGCATTGCAGTTGCAGACGGTCAGGCAATGATGATTGTTGAGCAGGGCAAAATCGTTGAATTTTGCGCTGAACCCGGTCAGTATACATACGATACCTCAAGCGAACCCTCGATTTTCTCCGGCAAACTCGGCAAGAGCATTGTTGATACCTTTAAAACCATCGGCAAGCGTTTCACCTACGGCGGCGACACGGGCAAGGACCAGCGCGTTTACTACTTCAACACCAAGGAAATTACGGGCAACAAATACGGAACTCAAACTCCCATACCTTTCCGCGTGGTTGTAAACGAAGCACTTGGATTTAAACTTTCCGTTGACATCCGTTGCAACGGTGAGTATTCCTACACCATGACCAACCCCTTGCTCTTCTACACCAAGATTGCAGGTAATGTATCAGGCTCTTACATGCGCTACGAAATGGAGGACATTCTCCGTGCCGAACTTTTAAACGCGCTTCAGCCCGCACTTTCAACCGTTGCGGCACAGGGCGTTGAATACTATGAAATCCCCGGTCACGCAAACAAAGTGCGCGATGCACTCCAAAAAGAACTGAACGAGGCTTGGAGCGAAAAGCGCGGCATTACAATTTATTCATTTAATATCAATTCCCTCTCCATTCCCGAAGAGCAAAAGAAGAAGATTACCGAGTGGGAAGAAAACGCCATGACAGCAAACCCCACCGTTGCAGGCGCGAGAATCGTTGGCGGTCAGGTTGATGCAATGCGCTCTGCCGCGGCAAACGATGCGGGCGCAATGAACGGCTTTGTCGGCATGGGTATGGCTATGAACGCAGGCGGAATGAATGCGCAAAATCTCTTTGCAATGGGTGCAAACACCGCTCCCACGGCTCCCACTAAAACCGAAAGCGGTTGGAAATGTGCATGCGGCGCAGTTGCAACCGGAAACTTCTGCACCGAGTGCGGCGCTAAAAAGCCTGCGGCCGATGAATGGACCTGCACATGCGGTAGCGTTAACAAAGGCAAGTTCTGCCCCGAATGCGGTGCAAAGAAACCCGAGGGCGCACTTCAGTACAAGTGCGACAAATGCGGTTGGGAACCCG
>JAZQWE010000256.1:0-1247 GCA_045632225.1 Eubacteriales bacterium
TATTTGTGGTAGGTAAGAATATCGCAAACCGCCTCTGACATTGCCGCCTCATCTTCAGCATATAAAAGTCGCATTTTTACCACCTCCGAAAAAATTGTAGTTTACAGACCTTAATTTTTAATTAAAAATCACGCCTCGGCAACAGAAAAAAGTACATTCTTTTTGTCAAGTGACAAAATTCCGTAGGTATATCCGCCGTCACGCGTTGAGCCTATACTACCGGGATTTAAAAGATGTATGCCGCTTTCGCTGTCATAATGCTCGCAGGCGATATGGGTATGCCCAAAGAGCGCAATGTCACAGTTCTTTGCCTTTGCCGCGGCAATCAGCGCGCCTCTGCCGCTTTTGACCATGCGGGTGTGACCGTGACAAATAAAAATGCGGTGCCCCTCAATTTCAAGAACAATTTCTGTTTCGCTGACACCGTCAAGGCATGTGTCGCAATTCCCCCTCACCGCCACAATTGCGGCATTTGGCATCTCGGCAGCAACGAGTTCAAGGTGGCGGCATCCGTCACCAAGGTATATCACGGTTTTAATATTGGAGTGTCGCTTTGCAACCTCAATTGCATTTCTCACCCCTGAATGTATGTCGGACAGTACAAGAATGTTTTCCATAGTTGTTGAGATAGTAAAAAAAGTTTTCCTCACATGAAAATGCTTGCATTTTCATGTGTTAACAAAACCGTTCGCTCGCGCCACGCTCGACCGCGTGCGGTTTTTAAGGAATTTTTGGGTCGGCGCATGTCCGCCCCAAAAACATAATTTTAATCGTATAAACTTTAATTTAGCCTACTTCAGTTTCTCCTTTAAATATTTGCCGGTATATGAGCCTTCTACTTTTGCAACCTCCTCGGGTGTGCCCTCGGCAACAATGCGTCCGCCACCGTCGCCACCCTCGGGGCCAAGGTCGATAATGTGGTCGGCAACCTTAATCATATCAAGATTGTGCTCAATTACAATCAGGGTGTTACCACCGTCGCAAAGACGGTTAAGCACCTCAATGAGTTTTGAAACATCGTGGGTGTGAAGTCCCGTGGTGGGTTCGTCAAGAATATAAACCGTTCTGCCCGTGCTTCTTTTTGCAAGTTCGGTTGCAAGTTTAACTCTCTGCGCCTCACCGCCCGAAAGAGTTGTGGAGGACTGACCGATTTTTATATAGCCAAGACCCACATCAAAAAGAGTTTGTATCTTTCTTTGAACTGCGGGAATGCCGCTGAAAAACTCAATTCCCTCTTCAACGGTCAT
>JAZQWE010000257.1:0-1644 GCA_045632225.1 Eubacteriales bacterium
ACACAAATGCAATAGGCTTTAAAACTTTCATAAGTGCGCCCATTGAGCCCGAATAAGCAAGTGCTGTGCTTTCGCTATTCGCATTGGCAAAGCTTTTTGGCAATACTTCTGCAAAAAGAAGTACAACCACAGTTGTCACAAGTGTTGCTACAAGGGGATTTGACTCGCCTAAAAAGTCGATTACAGCAAGTGTCGCGACAGAAGAACAAACCGTGTGCACAATGTTGTTACCCACCAAAATGGTAACAAGTGCATCGTCAAAGTGATTGGCAATGTACAAAGCTTTTTTAGCCTTTTTATTGCCGTCTTCCGATAAGTTCTTAAGTCTGATTTTGTTCGCTCTGGCGTATGCGCTCTCCGCGCTTGCAAAATATGCGCCACAAGCAACAAGCAGTAGGCAGAAAAGTAATTTTATACTCCCGGCTCCCGCGTCCATTTAAAATACCAACTCCTTAAAATAAAAATACCCAAATAATTATATCGCTTTTGCCCACCTGTGTCAACCTTTAAAAAAGTGAGCAAAACAAAGAAAAACGGCGAAAATCAAAGATTTCCACCGTTTTGAAAGTTTGATAACTCCATTTTTGGGGCGCAACCGCTCTATTTTGCCCCAAACAGAAAGTTTTGTATCGGTTTTATATTACTTGCACAGAGTCACAACAACTCCGCTTACATTATCGCCCGAAAAAGTGTAGGATACAGAGGTTGGAATTTCAATTTCAACGCCGCTGTCCGTATCAATCATAACATAAAAGCACTCATAATCAACACCGTCATACGAAAATGTCAGGTGCTTTTCGCCGTATCTGTGGCGCTGAAGCAAGCCGATGTATTCGTCAAGGGACAAATCGTTTTCGTACATGTATTCGGAGTGTCCCTTGCCTACATATCTGAAATGGTCGCTATCGTTTTCGGGGTTACGCAAAACATAGCCGTATTTTGCACAGTTTCGGTAAATCCAATCGTAGGGCGCGGGCGCAGACGCAAGCGCTGTGGGAGTGCCGTCATAGATATTTACATCAAAAGCATATCCCGTTAAATGCTCGCTTATGCACTTTGAGCTCGGCGCATCAAAATGCGCCATGCGGATGTGATAGTTTCCGTTGCCGGTTTCTTTATAAAACGCGGCAAACATTTCTTCAGCCGCATTGAACGCCGCACGCTCGAGTTTAATCGAGTTGTCCACAATCTTGTATTTTGAGGATTTTGCGCCGAGCAATGTCACAATATCAGCACCTTTGGCACGGTATGCTCTGTCAACATCCTCAGTAACCAAAATCAATGAACCGCTGTAAATTTGGTTTTTATCAAGTTTAAGATTTTGGCGCGCTCCTCCGTCATAAAACGAGTCGCTTTCAACTACCAAAGGTTCCTCGGTGATTGCCACCGTTTCGCTTTGCAAAACAGTAGTTTGCTCAGTTTCTTTTGGGGGCGCATAGTCCTCGGAGAGTTTATATGCCGCCCAGCCGATAAGGCCCCAAACGGCAACTATCGTAATGCAAACCAGAGTGATTACAAATATTTTAAGTTTTTTAGTCTGTTTAATATATTGGCGCTTTTTGGCAAGCAAATGCGCATCGGGTTCGGTATTATAACTCATTTTTTACCCCCTTAATACAATCTTTTTAAATTTTACCATAATAT
>JAZQWE010000258.1:0-3098 GCA_045632225.1 Eubacteriales bacterium
TAATCATCTTGGGAGCAAATTCGGAAACATCTGCTCTGGGCTTATCAATAGCCTTGAGGATGATTTCGTCGATGATATAATCTCTGCCCTTGTGGGTAACTTCAAATGCTTCCTTAACGATTTCGGGGGTAAGACCGTCAATCTTAAGGTCCATCTGGATGGAGGTGATACCCTTGTGAGTACCTGCTACCTTAAAGTCCATATCGCCGTAGAAGTCTTCAAGACCCTGAATGTCGATCATGGTCATCCATCTTTCACCCTCGGTGATAAGACCGCAGGAGATACCTGCAACGGGAGCCTTAATCGGAACGCCTGCGTCCATAAGTGCGAGAGTAGAACCGCAAACAGATGCCTGAGAGGTGGAACCGTTGGAGGAAACTACCTCGGAAACAAGTCGCATTGCATAGGGGAACTCCTCAACGGAGGGAAGTACGGGAACGAGAGAGCGTTCTGCAAGTGCACCGTGACCGATTTCGCGGCGTCCGGGGCTTCTTGCTGCCTTTGCTTCACCGGTGGAGTAACCGGGCATGTTGTAGTGGTGCATGTAGCGCTTGGAGGTCTGCTCGTCGATACCGTCGAGTTCCTGAGCGTCATCCATGGAGCCGAGAGTTGCAATGGTGAGAACCTGTGTCTGACCTCTTGTGAAAAGGCCGCTACCGTGTACGCGGTTGATGAGGCCTACTTCAGCAGCGAGAGGACGGATTTCGTCAAGACGGCGACCGTCAACACGCTTGGAGTCCTCGAGGAGCCAACGGCGAACAATCTTCTTTTGAATCTTGTAGATGAGTTCGCCCATGATAGCGCCGATTTCGGGATACTTTTCGCCAAACTCTGCAACGATTGCATCGGTAATCGGAACCATGCGAGCATCGCGAATGTTCTTGTCATCGGTGTCAAGCGCATGCATAACATCCTTTTCGCAGAAAGCGAAAACTTCGTCAAACATGTCGTGGTCAAGCTCGCAAGAGGGATAGTCAAACTTGGGCTTGCCAATCTCTGCAACGATGGAGTTGATGAAAGCGATGAGCTTTTTGATTTCTTCGTGAGCGAGCATGATAGCGTTAAACATATCATCGTCGCTGATTTCGTTTGCACCTGCTTCGATCATAACGATCTTCTTTTCAGAAGCGGCAACGGTGAGTTCCATGTCGCTTACTTCGCGCTGTGCAAGAGTGGGGTTGATAACGGGCTTGCCGTCAACCATACCTACGAAAACGCCGCCGATAGGACCGTTCCACGGAATGTCGGAGATGGAGAGGGCGATGGATGCACCAATCATACCTGCGATTTCGTGTGAGCAATCGGGGTCAACCGCCATAACGGTCAGAGAGATTGCAACATCATTGCGAAGGTCCTTGGGGAAGAGGGGACGGATGGGGCGGTCGATAACGCGGGAAGTGAGGATTGCCTTTTCGCCGGGGCGACCTTCACGCTTTAAGAAGCCACCGGGGATTTTGCCGGCTGCATACATTCTTTCTTCAAAGTCAACCGAGAGGGGCAAAAAGTCAATGCCGTCACGGGGCTTTTCGCTTGCGGTAGCACATGCCAAAACTACGGTTTCACCGTAGCGAACAAGGCAGGAGCCGTTTGCAAGACCTGCAAGCTTGCCGGTTTCGATAACGAGGGGGCGGCCTGCGAGTGTGTAATTAAACACTTTGTAGTTTTCAAACATTTTTCTTTCCTCCAATAAATTTTTTGTACTTTGGCGGAACGGTTTAGCAATTAAATACGCCGTTTTTGGCTCAAAAAAAGCATATTTAATGGCTAATCCCTCCGCCTTTCTTTTGTCGCTTTATAGAGAATAAACCGAAGCCACGCGTGTGACTTCGGTTTAGTTTCTAACTTATTTACGAAGACCGAGCTTCTCTACGATTGCACGGTAGCGCTCGATGTCCTTTCTCTGAAGGTAGTTGAGAAGGTTTCTTCTGTTACCGATCATCTTGAACATACCGCGGCGGCTGTGGTGGTCCTTGGGGTTGGCCTTGAGGTGCTCGGTGAGGTCATTGATTCTCTTGGAGAGAATAGCGATCTGAACCTCGGGAGAACCGGTGTCACCCTCGTGAGTTGCGTAGGTAGTGATGATTTCCTGCTTTACATCTTTAAGCATCATGATAAAATCCTTTCTGAAAGCGCGAAAGTCCGCTTTCACCTATAAAATATTTACCTCAAACTAAGCCAAGGGTTGGTGAAAAAGTGCCCGTTTGGCACCGCTGTCCCAAAGCTGAGTTTCGGTATTGCTCGAAAAGTATACCACATTTCTTTTTATTTGTAAAGAGTTTTTTGAAAATTTTCTCTCGAAAAAAGCGAAAGCGTGCCTGAAAGTATCAAAAATACGGCAAAAATTTTTCGCAGAATGTCGCCGTTTATCCTTTGTGCAAGCATTGCGCCGCCACATGCGCCGAGAATGCCGAGTGCGCAGATTAAAAACAACCTTTTTATTGGCAATGCGCGTGCGCGTGTGTGAATTATCAGCGCCGCCGCGGTCGAAAATATAAAGAATAAGAGATTAAACCCCTGTGCCGTAAGTTGCTCATAGTTGCAAAAAACGGTGAGGTAGACCACAAAAAGTCCGCCACTACCAACGCCCAAACCGCAGAGCAGGGCAATCAAAAAAGCCGCAATTAACATTTTTACCTCAAAATCATTAGAATTCCGCTGATTATAACTATCACCGCAAATAGTTTTTTTAAGTGCCTTGCGGGGATTATTTGCATAAGCGAAGCGCCCGCAATGCCGCCTAATGTCGCACAAACGCACACCAAAACGGTGCGGTATGTGTCGGCATTTGCGTTGCCTTTGTAAAAAAAGAGCGATACAATTGAAAAAAACATTGTTGCCGTGGAGGTTAAAATCATGTTTTCTTTTGCGCTGTTTTTATATAGAGCGCAAAGCACAAAATATAAAATTATGCCGCCGCCCGCGCCGAGCAGGCCGCTTAAAAAGCCTGCCCCAACTGCCGCAAGCGCAAGCAAGGCGACTTCTTTTTTGGATGATGTTTCCTTCATGTGTTCCTTTCGTAAATTATAGTTTATAGGTGTAATAATTGGCTCCCTCAGACGAGGGAGCTGTCAGCGTTAGCTGACTGAGGGAGGGAAAAA
>JAZQWE010000259.1:0-5470 GCA_045632225.1 Eubacteriales bacterium
TAGCATCACCTCTTTTATTAAATTTGGGCAACAAAAAATCCCGCACTTTTAAAAGTGCGGGATTTTTTGTTGCCCAAATTTAATAAAAGAGGTGATGCTAATGTAATTTAACAACTCAAAACCAGAAAGAAAGGAGGTGCAAAGAATGACTTATGCATATTCAAAAAGACAGTTTGCGCAGAGTGATTTTGATGCGACTGGGTACGTATTTCCAACTGAGGTTGGCGTGTTCAAGGCGATACTCGACTGCAAGCGTTACGGCAAGACCCGTAACCTTGTTGCCTACTTCACTCTCGAAAACGGGCAGACAATTATGACTTCGGCTTGGCTGAACGACGACTATCACGGACTTCAAAAAGTGTCCGTTGGAAGCCAAATGCGACTAACATTTGCGCCGAACAAACGAGGTGTAATCCACCTCAGAAAAGCAACGGTATTGGTATAAGTACAAAGTATGTCCTATACCGTAACGAGCAGGGCATTTGTATGCCAAATGCCACTCGGTTTAGGGGTCCCCATCCCCTAAACACAAATAAAAAATATATTTTAAAGGAGAATTTTAATGGAAAATAAAAACGTAAGAATAGTTGCTCGCGTGAGCAAGGATGAACAAGAAATCATTAAAAGAAAAGCAAAAGAGGCCAGACTTTCAATGTCGGAATATGTAAGGCAAGCGGCACTAAAACAAAGAATGAAGAATCCACTCAGTGAGGATTATCTTTTGCTTTGTCACAAAATTGACGTGCTTTATAACGACCCCGATTGCGACTGCACTGTTTTCAGAGATGAAATCATTCAGATTTTAGACCTCATTAGTGAAGAGCTTGGGAGGTAATGCTTATTGGCTACAACAGGGTTTTGGCCCGTTAAGGGCAAGCTTAAAGAAATACTCGACTATGCCGAGAACCCCGAGAAAACCACCGATCTTAATACTACACTTGAATACGCCACCAACTCTGACAAGACCGACAAGCAAATGTATATTAGCGGTATCAACTGCTCAAAGTTCACCGCCTACCGAGATATGGTAACGGTCAAAAAGTATTTTGGTGAGCGAGGCAAGAATATTGCTTATCACGGATATCAAAGTTTTGCTGAGGGTGAAATTACTCCTGCGGAGGCTCACGAGATTGGCGTTGAAACGGCGCGGCGAGTTTGGGGTGACCGTTTTCAAGTAATTGTCACCACCCACCTCAACACCGAAAATATTCACAATCATTTTGTGGTAAATAGCGTTTCCTTTAAGGATGGTAAAAAGCTACGCAACAAAATCGGCGACCATCACGAACTGCGAAATGTTTCCGATGCGGTTTGCCGAGAACACAACAAATCGGTGTTAGAAGGTGCATCATTTTACGGCGGTGAAAAAGCCGACTACTGGCTCCATAAACATGGTCGCAAAACTCACCGAGATATTCTAAAAGAGGATATCGAATACTGCCTGCAATATTCCAATACCGACGACAAATTTATTATGCAACTAAAAAGCCTTGGTTACGAGATTGACGTGGAGCGTATGAGCGTTCGGGCAAAGGGTTGGAAAAAAGCGGTGCGACTTAAATCTCTTGGATTTGATACCCAAATGATTATAGACCGCATTAACCGAAATTATTATGACGATGACTTTTGGCTCAAATGGAATAACCATCTTCCCAAGAAACCAAAATATTTTCCGCTTGAAAGTGAACTTGAAAGATTGGAATTTTCATTGGAGCACGCTTACAAAACTGAAACGATTTTGGTGGATACGATACTTTATATCCTTATTGCTATAATCGAAATTGCTATGCGAACGAGCGACTGGATGCTTCTATCCCCCGACATTAGAGCCGCCGCAAAAGACATTAAAAACTATATTCATTTTTACAACGTTTTAAAAGACAACGACATTCATACAAGACAAGAATTATTAACTGAAATAAGCTCGACCGAAGCCGAGCTTAAATTATTTGAGGAAAGGCGCGACAAACTTTCAAACAAAATTCGCAGAGCCACTAACAACATTGATAAAGCTGACTATAAGGAACTGCGCAAGGACATTTCACGACAGATGAAGCCAATCCGAGAAAGACTGCGTACGTTACAGAAGATAGATGAAAAAGCCGAAATCGCCTACGGCTTACTACGAACTGAACACCGCCTTGAAAAAGAGGCGTTAGGGCGAGCAAAAGAAAGATATAGATAAAGGAGAAATTATATGAGTAATAAACCAAGAAGTGTAAATGGACTTTTGACCAGTGTGGATAGTTTATTTACCACACAAGCAGAACGGGATGATGAATTAAAGCCTAAGGTTGAAGAGATCGAACTCGACCTAATTGATAGTTTTGAGGGTCATCCCTTTTCAGTTAAGGACGATGAGGAAATGCAAAATCTTGTAAAGAGTATTTCGGAGAATGGAGTTTTGGTGCCGTGCCTCGCAAGGCAAAATGGAGAGCGATACGAACTGATTTCAGGGCACCGCAGAAAAGCGGCGTGCGAGTTGCTTGGTATAGCAACACTACCTATTATCATTAAGGACATGACCCGCGAGGAAGCAATTATCACGATGGTGGATAGCAACATTCAAAGAGAGCATATTTTACCGAGCGAAAAAGCCTTTGCTTATAAGATGAAAATGGATGCACTTTCCAAACAAGGAAAACGCAATATTTCAACTTGTGGACAAGTTGGCCACAAGTCGCGTGATGATGTTGCGGACGAAAGCGGCAGACAAGTTCAAAGATATATCCGCCTTACCTATCTCAACAAACAGTTGTTAGATATGGTTGATGAGGGGCGGATTGCTTTCACCCCTGCGGTTGAGCTTTCATACCTTAACGAAATTGAGCAACAAGATTTGGTTGATGCGATTGCCGAATGCGAGGCAACACCCAACCTTTCCCAAGCTTGTCGGTTCAAGAAAATGAGTTCTGAGCAAGGTCTAACTCCCGAAAGCATTGTGGAAATTTTGAACGAGCAGAAAGCCAACCAAAAACCGATGTTTAAGATTCACTTTGAAAAGCTACAAGCGGTGGCACCAAAAATCAAGGAAAAAGATTTTGAAGCCTTTGTTCTTGAGGCTTGTCAGCGCCACTATAAGTATTTACAAAAACAAAAAATGAGAGATGAGAGGTAATAAAAATGAAGAAATTTGAAGATATAAAAAATGAGGTTATTTATGCTATTTGTGACAATCGCGGCGAATCTGATTTTGAGCCGACAGAAAGAATGATTGAATTGGATGTGGAAAGAATACGCGAAATCATTCCGGACGTTCCTGAAGAAGAGTGGGATGATGTTATTGTCAAAGCGTGTGAATATTATCACGAATATTTAAAGCGCAAAAATGCCCGCGACCGCTAATCGGCACATTTGTAAAGGAGGAAAAGTATGGATAAAATTGAAATGACGAAAAATCCCGCTTTATGTTTTGCCGCACTAAAACTTATTGAGCAGTTATACCGCGACAGCAAAATTTCCGCCTTTATGTTCCGTAACATTTTAGAAGAATACAGTGACTTAGTGGACATTGGCGAGTTTGTAAAAGGAGAACAAAAGAAGGAGGAAAATAAATGATATTAAATTCCGATTTTGGAAAACGACGGGTGGTAATTTATGCCCGTGTTTCAACCGAGCACGAGGCACAAATATCTGCCCTTGAAAACCAACTTGATTGGTACAAACCCATTCTGGCAGCCCGACCCGAATGGGAGCTTGTTGGTCAATATATCGACGAGGGTATCACGGGCACATCTGCCGAAAAGCGACCGCAGTTTATGAAAATGATTCGCGACGCCAAGCAGAAAAAGTTTGATATGATTATCACGCGTGAGGTTTCCCGATTTGCCCGTAACACAGTCGATACGCTTCAATACACACGCGAACTGAAAGCTAAAGGTGTTGAGGTATATTTCCTAAACGACAACATTAAAACCTTTGATGGTGACGGCGAGTTACGACTAACAATTATGGCAACCTTGGCTCAGGATGAAAGCCGCAAAACCTCGGTTCGTGTTAAAAGTGGTCAGTTAACCTCTATGCAAAACGGCACTTTCTATGGCAATGGCAACATTCTCGGATATAGACGGTATGAGGTAAAACTCGACGGCGGTAAAAAACAGGTGGATTTCTTTATCGACCCCGAGCAAGCCGAAACTGTGCGGTTAATTTTTAAAATGTATCTTGAGGGGTGCGGACTATTGCAAATCAAAAATGAATTGGAACAGAGAGGCCGAAAAACCGCTATGGGCAAAGAGAGATGGCATGCGACTGTACTTTCTAATGTTTTGCAAAACAGTTTTTACTGCGGAATTATCACCTACCGAAAGGATTATACTCCGGATTATCTAACCCAAAAAAGATATACCAATTACGGCGAGGTTGAACAAATAAAAGTTAAAGGTAGGCACGAGCCGATTATTTCAGAAGAAGATTACGAAAGGGTGCAAGCAATTATGGAAAGCAAAAGAACAGAAAACCCAAGCATTAAAACAGGAAAAAGAACCGGCAAATTCCCCAGAAAGATTGTGTGGGGTAAACTTTTAATTTGTGAGTGCGGTCATCGATTTAGCCTTAGAGGATGGAAGCACGGAGGTGGACCTGAAAACTCCGCATACCTTTGTTACAGTATTGTGCATAACGGGTCCTATTCAAGCCGACAAAAACGAGGGCTATCCACCGAAGGCTATTGCCAAACCCCAATGATACCGCTTTGGAAACTGCAAATGATGGCAAAATATATTTTTAGAAACTATCTTTCTCAAAAGGACAAGGTTTTAGCCCTTGCGAATTCAATCCTTGAAGCGCATATAGGCGATACCGAGGAGGCGGTTGACAATTCCGCACAAATTGAAGATTACAAGCGTGAGCTCGAAAGGGTTAGCCGCCGAATTGATAACCTTATTGAGATGCGCTCGGACGGTGAAATTGATAAAGCCGACTTTATAAAGCGCAAAACCGATGCCGAGCAAAAACACATGGAACTGCAAAACAAAATTGTCGAGCTTGAAGCCGAGCAAAACAAAACCACACCCGTTATCGACTACAAGGAAAAGCTTGAAGTTCTTCGCTACGCATTAGAGCAATACACCAACTTTGACGATGACGGCGATATCCCTGACAACGTGGTTGAGGCCTTTGTTGAGAAGATTGTGGTATCTAAAGACGGCTTTGATTGGTATCTGCGGTTTGATGGCGACCCTAACGACCCAATACACTTAAAAACAGAGGGTAAACGCAAAAATAAAACCGAAATTATTGACCCTAAAGCCGCCGCTCCAAGCGGAGCTCTCCTCACCACAAGCTGCTATAAAGTCTGGCAAGTAAGAACCTCACCCATTAGCAAAATCGAAGATTTTGATGGGTCCCGAGAACCTTGCGACCTTCGGTCTAAATTAGATTTATAGAGCAAAAATTATCCGCCCGAATTTCTTCGGGCGGATTTTTTATGGCAACAGGTGGTTGCTTGTTTTTTGGAACTCTTACGATA
>JAZQWE010000260.1:0-1578 GCA_045632225.1 Eubacteriales bacterium
AGCAGGTGGCCGATGAGGTAGGGGAAGTTGCAAACGTCCTCGACGACGATAATATTTGAAATGCAATTTTCGCTCCTAAAAAGTTGCTTTACTACCCCTAATTTTACCCCTAAGAGAATAGCATTTTACGGTACTGTACGGAAAATTCAGAACGATACACACAATATATTGTGTAATTTCGGAATACACAATACCATATAATACACAGCGGAAATATGGAGAAAAGTTCAAATCTCTCCTTCTGCGCCAACAAAAAAGCAATCCCATTCGGGATTGCTTTTTTGTTTTTTGCAGGAGATTTGAACGCGAGCGCCGGAGGCGCGTGAGGGACGGGCGCGACCGCCGCCGGGGGCGGATAAAGGGAGCGCTAAGGAGTGGCAGCAACTTGGCTTGTGCCGTCCCGAGCACCGTCGAGGGTGGCGGAAGCCTTAGTTGCAACAGTGCAACGCCGCACTTGTGCGGCTAGATAGAAACAAGTTCTTGCTATGCCAATCTCTCCTTCTGCCAGAGCAAAAAAGCTTTTTCAAAAAACTTGTATAAAACTTTGTTTTTTTGTAAAAATATACTTGACAAATCAAAACTACTTTGCTATAATATCAAATGTCGCAGAGAGA
The DNA here is from genome assembly GCA_045632225.1 of Eubacteriales bacterium. Classification (GTDB taxonomy): domain Bacteria; phylum Bacillota; class Clostridia; order Oscillospirales; family CAG-272; genus UMGS902. The sequence continues at coordinate 615 of JAZQWE010000260.1, forward strand.
ACAACAAAATATTGGGGATTTGTGTAATGGCAGCACGACAGACTCTGACTCTGTTTGTGAGGGTTCAAATCCTTCATCCCCAGCCAACAAAGCAACCCAATAGGGTTGCTTTTGTTTTTGTCAAAAAGTGAGGTTTTATCTTTGAAATTTGTAAAACAGTTTACGATAATCGCATTTATTTCACTCATCGGAGAGGTGCTAAATCACCTTATTCCCCTCCCCATCCCCGCAAGCATTTACGGCGTTGTTATCATGTTTATTTGCCTTGAAACCAAGATTATTCCGCTTGAGGCTGTGCGCGATGTGGGCAAGTTTTTGGTAAGCCTTATGCAAATCATGTTCATCCCCGCAACGGTAGGTCTTATCGACACATGGGATGTATTTGCACCAAACTGGCTTGCATACACCGTTATCATCATTGTAACAACCTTTGTTGTCATGTTTATATCGGGCAAAGTGACCGATATTGTCATTTCCCTTTCAAAGAAAGGAGAAACAAAATGATTGAATTTATCTACGGCTCCGCTTTCTTTTGTGTATTTGTAACACTTCTTGCATATTGCATTGGTCTGTGGTTTCAAAAAAAGTTTAAGCATGTTTTATTCAACCCTTTGCTTATCGCAATTATTTTAACAGTTATAGTGCTTCTTGTGTTTGACATCGACTACGAAAAGTACAAGGCAAACACATCTTTTATAAGTTTCTTTTTAACGCCCGCAACGGTATGCCTTGCCATCCCGCTTTACGAGCAGTTCCACCTTTTGAAAAAGAATGCAAAGGCTGTGCTTTTAGGGATTGCAAGTGGCATTTTGAGTTGCCTTGTCAGCGTTTTTGTGCTTGCGCTCATCTTTAAGCTTGACCACGCTACTTATGTTACCCTGCTCCCCAAATCCATTACAACCGCAATCGGCATTGGTGTTACCGAAGAACTTGGCGGCTATATACCGATTACCGTGGCGGCAAT
>JAZQWE010000261.1:0-3323 GCA_045632225.1 Eubacteriales bacterium
GGGTTGGTGCAGTTGGAGTATGCCAAAATACCTGCCGCGTAGGAAGGACCAACGATTTTGCCGGTGTTAAGGCAATTTGTAATAAAGGTGGGGTTATCGGTGCAAACAGTTGCGGTGCTCAAAAGAGCAACCATACCGCCGGTGATGTAAGTACCTTCAAGGTCAGCGGTGTTTACACAGTTTGAAATCTGGAGTGCGGAGGTGGTACCGGAGAGTTCGGTGCCCTTTTCTGCATTTGCGGCAACACCGTGAACTTCTGCACGGCCAATCACAGCGCCTACGAAAGGACGGTTGGTGCCTTCTGCATTAGTACCCTCGCCAAAGATTGCGCCTTCGTTGCGGCAACCCTTGATTTCGATGATACCTTCTTCAACTCTTACATAACCTGCAATTGCTGCAAGACGGTTACGGTCGATGGACTCGGAGAAAAGTTCTGCATAGTTTACACAGTCATAAACACCGACAACTACGCCGCCTGCGGTGCTCTTTGCGCCGATTCTTGCAAATACGCCGCCACAGTTGCCGAGAGAGGGAACGAGAGTACCGTAGTTTACACAACCCTTTGCAACGATGGTGCCAACGCCGCATTCGCTTTCAAAGTTACGGAGAAGACCTGCAACACCGCCAACCTGGCAAGGGCCGGTAACTTCTGCATAGTTTGTAAGGTTTTCAAGAGTGGAGCCGGTGAGTGCAACAGCAACGATACCTGCGGTTGCGGAGTATTTGCCCTCAACCTTGGTTTCTGCATTCTTTGCTACAAAGTTGTTAACTACCTTACCCTCAACGGTGAGGTTTTTAACGGTTGCGCCCTCGATAACACCAAAAAGTGCTACGGTGATGTCATCAGCGGTTGCAATAGTGCCGTCGCCTTCGGTAACGGTTGTTTCGTTTGCCATGTCAAGACCGGTAATCTTGTAGCCTGCGCCGTCAAATGTGCCGGTAAAGGGGTTGGAATATGTACCGATAGGAGTCTGAACCTTGCCGGTGAGGTCAATATCAGCGGTGAGTGTGATGTTGTCAGACCATCTTGCGCTGTTGAGCATGATTGCTTCAAGCTCATCTGCGGTGCCAACTGTAATTTCAGCGGCAAAAGCGCCAATGCAGAGCGTTGCCACTAAAATGACAGCCGCAATGGCAAATAAAAACTGTTTTTTCATCTTAAAATCCTCCAAGATTTTATTTTTTATTTAATTCGCTCGTCGGCAAGTGCAATTCTTGTAAAGATTACACACGCCTCGCTACGAACTATTTCATCATTAGGGCGGAAGTTTCCGCTACCGGCGTCACCGCCGACAATGCCCGCGCCGTAAAGTTTTGCAACCGCGCTGTAGCATGCCATATCAACGGTTACATCGGGGTTTGAACCGCTACGGGTCTGTACATACTCGCCCTCAGGAAGAATGTTTGCAAACACAATTGCCATTTCGCCGCGAGTAATGTTTTTGTTGTACTCGGTAAACATGCCAAAGCGGATGATACCGTTATCAATACAATATGCAACATAGGGGTCATACCATGTTTCGCCCTGATATGCCGCGCGAACGGTGCTACCGTAATATACGCTGTGAATGTTCGCCGCTGCGGTGAGCGCCTGCGCTACGGTAAACTTACCGCTTGGAGAGAAAGAGGTAGCAGATGTTCCGTTTGCAAGAGCGTATTCGTATGCGGTTTTTACATACAAATAATACCATGCATTATTTGCAACATCGGCAAACTGCTCTTCGTATGTTCTTGTGGGTTTGAAGGGGGACTTGCTTTCTTCAGCGCCCTCTCCCGAGGTGCTTTCACCTGTGAGCATTTTGAGCGTGGGGCCACCGTCACTCATTGTCCACACATTAACAAAATCAAGTTTTTTGAATGCATCTTCACTCTTTGCGCTATCCGCGCTTACAGCGTCCATGGAAAGCGGAATTGTGAGTGTCGATTTGTTATTGCCGATTGCAAGAACGCTTGCGCTTTCAAGATAGTAGCATGCATCAATTTCAGAATAAATCTGTCCCTCTGCAATGCCGACAACAGCGCCCACGGTTGTTCCGGAAACTTTTGCCGCGCTGTAGCACTCTTTAATGTTAAATCCGTACAAACGACCAACAATACCGCCACTGTATTCATCACAGAAAACCTGACCGTAGTTTGCACAGTTTAAAACGCCGGAGTATGTCATTTCAGCACACTTGTTTTCGGTATATCCTACGATACCGCCCGCAAAACGGGGAGCCTCAACAACGCCTGTGTTAATGCACTCTGTTACCTCGGTAACATTTTCGCCGCAAGTTGCCGCACGCTGAATATATGTAACAATACCGCCTGCGTATTTGCCGCTTGTAACTCTTGCGGTATTTGAACACTTGGTGATACGAAGCGCGGAGGAGTAATCGCTTACAACCTCGGCACGGCCGACAATACCACCCGCATAGGGGTAATCGTTGGATGCCGCATCACCAACATTTTTAGCTGTGATGTCACTTTTGTTTGTGCAATTTTCGATAACTACAACGCCCGCCTCGGTTCTCACATAACCTACGATACCGCCAAGGCGGTTACGGTTATCAACCGTCAAAGTCTGTATGGTGTGGTTTACACAATCTTTTACGGTTACGGCAGGATATGCCGCACTTGAAACATAAATTCTGCCGATTACGCCGCCGCAATTGCCCGCGGTGGAGTAAATTGTTCCCTCATTTTCAGAGGCAATAATGTTAATCGGTTCATAACTGAAATTGTACACAACGCCTACAACGCCGCCGCAGTTGCCGGGGGCATAGAGGTTGGCCTTGCCAATGCAATTTTCGATTGTTGCACCCGAGAGTGCAACACCCGCAATTGCGCCGGTGCCGGGGTACTTGCCGCCGATTTTGGTTTCGGCGCTGGAGGCATCAAATGAATTTGTGATTTCGCCGCAAACGGTGAGGTTTTTAACGGTGCCGCTTACAACACCGAAAAGTCCTGCTGTACCGTTTGAGCTAAACTCAACTTCTACATAGTGACCATCACCGTCGAATGTGCCGGAAAAAGGAATGTCATAACTACCGATTGCTCGTTGAGTATGACCCTTCATTTTGATGTCGGCGCCGAGTTTATAGTTGCCCGACCATTTATCCGACTCTGTCATTACCGCGCTGAGTTCATCAGCGGTGGAAATCACAATCACATCGGATGCAAATGCACCAATGCAAAAACAAATGACAAGCAATACAGTTAAAACCAATAATGATAAAAACTTTTTCATCAAACGCTCATCTCCTATTTAATTCTCTTCGAGGGAGCCGCAATTCTTGTAAAGATTACGCACGCCTCGCTACGGGAAATCTCATCATTTGGAC
>JAZQWE010000262.1:0-6115 GCA_045632225.1 Eubacteriales bacterium
ATTGCATTTCCAAATATTTATCATTATCAAATCCGATTTTGCCCATGTACGCCACCATCCTTGTAAATATCGTTCAACTAATATATTATATCCTATTATTTTGGGGATTTCAATGTTATTTATAAAAATAAATTTTATGCCTTTTCAATCAGTTCTTTGAGTTCATCAAAACTGTCCACACTGTCAAACTGAAGCGTGGGTACTGCGCAATAGTCGCGCATGTGGGCACCGGTGTATAAAACGGGGTGCATGCCTGCGCGTGCAGAGCCGACTACATCGGCAATCGGATTGTCACCGACATACCAGATTTCATCAGGGGAGATGTTTGCGCGACGAATTGCTACATCAAAAAGGAGTTTTTCCGGTTTGCGGAGCGCGTAGTCCGAACTTGTAAGCACAAATTCAAAGCGGTTGTTGGGCAAATAGCGGTTAAGGCGCGTGCGCAAAGCCATGCTTGAGTAGCACATGTTGCTGATGATGCCCGTGCGGATATTGTTTTCATGGAGATAGTCAAGTAGTTCTGCGGCGCCTTTTGAGGCGTGAGAGCCGTGAGTTGCGCTGTCCCAATAAAGCAAGTCCGCTTCGGCTATGGAAATATCAAGTTTTAAGCCGTAAGTTTCGCATAGCAGACGGATGAATTTTTCGTGCTCAATTTCGCGAAAGTTTTCATTTCTTCCGCTCATCACATACTCAAAAAGTTCGTTTGAACAGCGGCAAAAATCTTCTTCACTCATACCGCTTGGAAGTTGTGCGGCGTGAGAAAGAATTGCGCGGTTTGCCGCGTTCCAATCAAATTGAGGTTCTACAATCAAAGTTTGACCGTAGTCAAACAAAATCATCTTTGGTTTTTTTGTCATTTCAGTGCACAAAGAGCGGCGCCGATAACGGTTGAGAACTGGGCGCGCTCGGGAATCATAAAGTTGATGTCAAACATTTCTGAAAGGGTTGCAAAAGTGGTGGGAGCCTGCGCGATTTGTGTAAGGTTGCCTGTGAGAACTATGTCGCGCGTTTTGTGCATGCGGGAGTTGAACACAGCCATCATGCCAACGGTTTCAAAAATCATGTTGATAAGACCGAGAGCGACATCTTCTTTTGTTGCAAGGTCTGCAACTTTACCAAAGTTTGCCGCGGTCATGTTTTCGGGTAATGCGAAATTGCCGGGGGTGATATCCTTAATTCTGAGGTCGATGTTATCAAGGTTTCCGCCCTTGGCAAGTTCGGAGATGTGTTCGGGATCGGTCATGCCGAAAAGACGGTCGGAAAGACCAACAAGGGTACCCCCGCCAACGCCCGTGCCGCCGAGGTATTCGATTTCGGCACCGCGCTTTGCATGAACGAGAGCAGTACCCGTTCCCATGCTGACAACAATAGCGCGGTCGAGGTTTGAAAGGTACAACCCTCCAAGGCCGATACATTCAAATTCAGGCACATTTTTACAAGGGAGGGAGTAGAGCGGTTTTGTAATATATTTTGAGCCGACACCGGTTATCGAAACCGTTTCAATGTCGGAAAGCTCAAGGTTGTTGGTGGTTAAAAACTTGCCAAACGCTCCGTAAACCGATGTAATCGGATCGTTTGCTTTAACGGAGAGCGGCTCGATGAGGGTGTGATTTTTGTCGGAGGTAAAGCCAACGATTTTAGTTGTACTTCCGCCGATGTCAATGCCTATGGTGACCAAAACGATACTCCTTTCACCGATAAGTGATAATCATAACAATTCTACCATATTTAATAATAAAAATCAAGCGGCGAAAAAAGTTTTATTTTTCGCCGCTTGTCCCGTTTATTGGACATGGTATGTGTTAAGATATAAATGCGAGGGGGAAATTAGTTCTTCGAGCGGAGTGTTCCGATAACGCTTCCGCGGCACGAAAAACTTTCAAATTGCGAAAGTGGAATCGGTGCGTATTCGCTGTTGAGAGAGATAAGGCAACCGTTGCCGAGTTCTTTGAAATAACCTTCGCCGTCGCAAATGAAAATGCCAAGTTCACCGACATTGATATTTGGAGTGTTTTCGACAAGCAAAATATCACCGTCGTGATAGCGAGGTTCCATTGAGTCGCCGCTGACGCGAAGCGCGAAATCGGCGCGCTTGGTTTTTTCGTTTTCGACAACGCTGATTTCGGTAGAGTCGCTGTTTTCAAGATAAACGCCAAGGCCGGCGGAAACGCGCTCGGAGAAGAACGGAATTCTTATCATGCGGGCCTTCTTTTCGGGAGATTTCGCGCGGGAAAGTGTATCGACGGTTTTGGACACCGCGGCACAGCGCATGTATTCTTCATTTAAAATATAATCGCACACGCGCAAGCCATGTGAATCGAGCGCACGGAATTTTTCAAGGCGGGATTCTTCAACTTCGTCAAGTTGCATTTGCTCCTTGCCGGTTGCAAGATACTCAAGCGAACAGTCAAGCGCTTCGGCGATTGAGATGGCGGTGGACAGTTTAGGCTCCTCGGTAAAACCGGAGAGCAATTTGCCAAGTGTGCCCATTGGGATGCCGCTTGCGGCGGAAAGAGCCTCATTTGTGATGCCTTTTTCCTTTTTAATACGCTTAACTCTTTCGGAAAAACTCATTTAAAACTACCCCTTATTTACAAGATATAACATTATTTTTATTACTGATTCGATTATAACACCTATTTTTCCAAAAGTAAATACTTTTTTCGATATTTTTTCCAAACGGATAAAAATATTTTTCCAAAACAGAAAATATTTTGCGAAAATGTATTGACATTTTCCAAAAGTGGTGTTATTATAAAAGCACAAAGGACAACGAAGTTTCAGGAGGCAAGACTATGAACGCATACGGATACAGAGAAAATGCAAGAGTAAAGAGAAATCGCTCTGCTTTAAATACAATCGCCCGTTTCTTCCGCGCGGTTTTTGAAACTGTTATGGAGCGTGTTGGCGCATACGAAGTTCGTGTTGCATCGGTTATCTTTAGTTTTGTGCTTGCCCTTGGCGTGGTTGGCGGCATGGAAAGCGGTAGTATTTCGCTTTATATCGGTCTTCCGATTTGCCTTGTTCTTGCGGCGGCTGTATTGCTTAGCCGTCTTGATGATTAGTCCTCATTTTTTACTCCTTTCTATATATCAGGTGCCGCTCACAGCGGCAGCTTTAAAAAAGCAGGTCATTCCCCCATGACCTGCTTTTTTAAAGTTATTGTTTTCTCAAAAGCGTTTGCAAAAACTTTTGCTGCTTCTTTTGCCTCGGCTAAACTGTTGCCGCAACTACCTATCTCAAGCAAAAGTCCGTACTCCGAATACTGTTGATTGTATGAGGCGCCGCGCAGATACAGTTTTCGTGCAATGCCACTTGTATTTGCAAATAACTCTTGCTGGAGTTTTGCGGCAAGAACGAGATTTTTCTCCCAATTGTAATCCCCCGCACCTTTTTCATTTGAGCCGACAATCATCATTATTTGTGCACATGCTTTGCCGTTTCGCAAGGTTACAGGCCTCAGTTTCGTCAAATCCGAGCGGATGAGTGAGTCGCGGTGAACATCAAAAACATATTTGATTGACGGGTATTTTTTTAGATATTCTTTTATACTCTCGGCGCTACGCTCGTATGCTGATATGTAGGAGTTTTTGTCATGCATTGTTTCGCAATGCAAAGTAGGAACACCTTTTTTGTTTAGTTCGTCCGCCAAAACTTTTCCAACGGCAACGATATTCCTTGATACATCGTCACTTCGAGGGGTGTTGAATGTGTTGCTGTAGTATTGGTGCTCTCCGTCTGAGAAACTCTCTGTTCCGTGGGTGTGCACTATCAGCACAAGCGGGTCTTTGGTGATATTTGCGGGTGGCAGCTCGGATTTTGCAATTTCTTCCATATTTGGCGAAAACGAGGTGTCATTTTTTATTTCAAGCGCTTCAAGGGTGCTTGCATCGGTTGGAATTATCGCGTAATATCCGCTTGGCACATTGGATGTGTCGCATAAATACAGTTCTGAAAGCGCGAGTTCTTTGCTTGCTTCTTCCTCTTCGATTCTTCTTATGAGTTCCTCTTTGGGAATGTAAAATATTTGCGGTAATGCTATGCTTTTTGCTATGGTAGTAATGTCGGTGTTGCCGAATGCAATCGAACTTACCTCATCGCCAAGACTTTTTGTATCAGTTGACAAGAGGAATTCATTTTTTATATATTCAAGCACGCCGCTTTCAAAGATGGAGTTTAACTTTTGATATGCGCACAGTGACAGTACCGACAGCGCGGTGACGAGGCACAGCGCATGCAAAAAACGCATTGCGAATGCGAAACTCCATCTTTTTTTAGTTGCAAGCGGAGGAGGGGGCAGAGCGGGGGGATAATCTTTAAAAATGCTTTCGTAATGCATGCTTTGCTCCTTTTAATATAAAAACAGTTCGTCAATTGCCCTTGCAAGGAGCAATGAAACTTTGTCGCTTATCATGTCACTTTGCCGCGGTGAAACAAAGAAAGATTTGCCGCTTTGCAAAACGCGCTCGATTTCGTTGTCAATGTCGGTATATCCGGCTTTGTTTAGGGTATCAAAAACAAGCGTTGCGGAGTTTACAACCGTGGGAACTCCGAGCGCAATTACCGGAACGCCCATAGTTTCGCGGCTGATTTCGCTGCGTCGGTTGCCTATGCCGCTACCGGGGAAGATGCCGCAGTCGGATATTTGCACAGTTGAACCGAGTCGCTCTGTGGAACGCGCGGCGAGCGCATCTATCGCTATAACAATGTCGGGCTTTGTATGCTCGCAAACACCGCGAATAAGTTCGGCGCTTTCAATTCCCGTTTGGCCAAGCACCCCGGTAGCAATGGCACAAAGCGGAGTTTTGCAAAAGGAGTCAAAAAGTTTTTGGTTGTGCTCTTTGAGATGGCGGGTTACGGTAAGACGGTCAACCGCTTTTGGGCCGATGTTGTCGGCTGTGATTTCGCGGTTGCCAAGCCCTGCCACAAGTACAGAGGTGGCATCTTTTTTTAAGTTTTTGCGAATAAGGGTGCCGAGCTCGCTTGAAATTGTATTTGAAAGCGCATCAAAACTTTCGTTTTCGATATTGCATATCATTTCGCTGAAGACGGTGATGTAGTTTCCGCTTTTTTTGCCGGTTTGTCGCTCCCCATCGCCGTCGCAAACATAAAGTCTTGCTACCTTGAAACCGTTTACGGTTGTTTCTTCAAAGGCTGTGTTTGACTTGTTTTTCTCGTGTAATATCTCCGCTTCGCAGGCAAGGTCTGTGTATGGGGTGAAATTTTTCATCATTTGAATTCCTTCGTTTTTTTAAAGTTTTGTTGGATTGCAATTTTATTATTCACAGTATACCAAAAACCAACTTTGATTTTTGGTAAAAATGGTCGTGAAAATTCAAAAACGATTGTGAATTGCAACAAAAACAAACTGATAATGTTGTGCAAAGTGTCTAATTATTAAAATTCGCATATTTTTCATTGATAATCGCCCGATTTAATGATATAATGTTAAAAGTAAATTTATGCAAAGATTTTGCTTTTGCATTTTCAAAATCGGAGGAAAACTATGATGAAAAGAGTTATATCTCTTGTTCTGTGTTTGCTTATGGCAATCCTTACTCTTGCTTCTTGTAACGGTTCTATCGAGCCCGGCGCCGAGGACAAGGGTGATATTTTCAATGCCTACATAACCGGCGATGTGCCTTCTTTTGACCCCGGTAAAGATTTTACCGACGAGTCCGCTGTTAAGATTCTTGGTATGATTTATGAAGGTCTTTTCCGTCTTGACGCAAAGGGCAACGCTGTTAAGGCTCTTGCAAAGGATGTAAAGGTTATCGAGGACGATACCAAGAACGAATACATCATGCAGATTACACTTAAGGAAACAAAGTGGTCCGACGGTAACGCTCTTACTGCAGACGATTTTGTATATGCATGGAAGCGTATTATGAAGTCTAACTATGAAAGCACCGCGGCGGCGCTTCTTTACGATGTAAAGAATGCACGCGCTGTAAAAGCAGGTGATGTTTCTGTTGACGAACTTGGTATTTCTGCTCCCAGCACCTACCTCCTTGAGATTTCGTTTGACGGCAAAATCGACTACGAAAACTTCAAGAAGAATCTTGCAAGCCTTGCACTCGTGCCTCTCCGCGAAAGCGCAGTTACAAAGGATGTA
>JAZQWE010000263.1:0-17431 GCA_045632225.1 Eubacteriales bacterium
GCCTTCTCCTGTGGGAGAAGGTGTCACGAAGTGACGGATGAGGAGTTCCTTCTTTCGCTAAACTATAATTTATTTTAATATGGAATATGGCAATTTTAAATTTTTTATGGTATACTAATAAAAATGAGGTGATATTTATGCATATAGCTGTTATAACCGAATATAATCCGTTTCACTCGGGGCATGAGTATCAACTCACCAAATTGCGAAACGCTTTTCCCAATGCATGTATTACGGCAATTATGGGCGGCATTTTTTCACAGCGTGGCGAACCGTATATTGCATCGCCCTACACCCGTGCAGAGGCGGCAGTTTTATGCGGTGCCGACCTTGTGGTAGAACTCCCGTTTCCGTTTTCATGTGCACCTGCGGGCATATTTGCGCGTGCAGGTGTTGAAATTGCGGCAAAGATGGGGGCGGACATGCTTGCCTTCGGTAGCGAGTGCGGGGATGTGGATGCACTTTACAAGGTGCTTTGCCGACTTGAAAGCGAAGAACTAAAGGCAGAACTCGAGAAAATCGACGATAAAAGCATCAGCAAAATTCAACTTTATTCCAACGCATATAAGAAACTCTATGCCGATAATTTCCCAAGTATGCCAAATGATATACTCGCAATTGAGTATCTTCGTGCGATAAAGCACGGTGGCTATAAAATAAAGCCGTATACGGTAAAACGCGTTGGCGATTTTAAAAGTGGCGAGGGCGGATATGCTTCTGCATCGTCAATTCGCCGTGATTTTTCAAAGCGCGCGTTTGATGCTGTTGGCGGCGCTGTTCCGATTGCCGCTGAAGAAGTATACAAAAATGATGTATTTGGCGCAGATATTGAAAAACTTGCAAGCGCGGTGCTAATGCGTCTTTTTGATGCTGACGGTAATATTGCGTTTTCAAGCGGCGGACTTTTGAACCATATTAAAAACGCGGCAACAAATGCAGACAGCATTTCTTCGCTTTGTCAAAATGCCGCAACAAAGAGATATACCGATGCAGAGATTTCCCGAATGATTATTTACGCGCTTTTATCCGTGACAAAAGCTGACATGGAAAAAGAGGTGTACTACACGCGCCTTTTTGCAACAAATGAGCGCGGCAGAGAAATTCTTGCACAAAAACATGATATTGAAATAATAACAAAACCCTCTGCCGTTTATGCATTAACGGAGAATGCTCGCGCACAGTATGAGCGCACTTTTAAAGCGGAGCGTGCATTTGCACTTTGTCTTGGCGGAGGGTATGAGTTCTTAAAGCAGACACCGAGGATAAAATGAAAGAACTTATTTTTAATATTTTTATTGCATATTTGGGGGTGATTAACATAATTGCCGCCATTGTTGTGCTCTACGATAAATCAATCAGCAAACTCCCGCGCGGGAGTATTCGCCGAGTGGCGGAGAAAACTTTTGTTTTCTTTTCTGCAATCGGTGGCGGAGTTGGCACCCTTTTTGCAATGCTTATGTGTCGGCACAAGACAAAGTCACACAACGGACTCCTTTTTAAGATAGGATTTTTTGCTGTGCTGTGGACAGCGGCGATACTAATATTGTTATAAAAATTGTATTCATAGAGGTGTGATTATGAAAATTAAAAAGTTTTTTGCGGCAATTTTTCTTACTGTGATTGTTTTTGCAATCTGTGCAAGTGCCGCAGAGTTAACGCCCGGTTCCTCAGCCACCTACTTTGTAGATAACGCGGCAGGTGCTGACACAAACGCGGGCACAAACGCCGATGCGCCGCTTAAAACATTGGCAAAAGCATACGAATATCTCAGAGCGGCAGGCGGCGGCACCATCGTAATTTCGGGCGATGTTGTTATCTTGAGTGCTTTCGCTCCCAAAGAGGTTAGCGGAGCGGTGCTTTTCACATCAAAGTATAACGGTGTTGACTATGCGGCAACAAAGGGTGCATCGCTGAATGTTAAAGCGGCTCTTGCCTTTAGCAACGATACATATTTTGAAAATATCACACTTGAACTTTTTAAATCAGGTCTTACCGTCTCGGGCAGATGCCATAACCTTGTATTTGGTTACGGTGTAAATACCGTAAATGCTGAAAATCTCGAAAACTTTAATTACCCCGTTATTATTGGCGGTCATAACGGCCCTTCGTCGCTTTCTGCTACCTCCAACGACCGAGATTACGGCGTGCATGTTTACAGCGGCAATTGGTACGGAATCTACGGCGGAAGCCGCCGCAATAATAAAGACGATGCCGTGTCAAACTATTCGGGAAATGTCAGCGTTATCATCAAGGGCGGTACATTTCAGGATATTGTAAGTGCAACGGGTATGAATGTGCACAGCGGCAATGTTTATTTTGAAATCTCGGGCGGTACATTTGGCGGCTCAATTATACCGATACGCCGACTTGGCACAATGCCCACAGACAGCGCTTCTATCACCGATGCAGATTTTATTGCAAATGTGCTTGTGCGCATAAGCGGCGGTACATTCAACGGCCGCTTCCGCCTTGCAGAAAGTACAATCAGCACAACTGCGCTTACAAAAATGCCCCTTGGTGATGCAACCGTAGTTGTTAGCGGCGGTACATATAATTATGCAGATTTTGTCGGATACGGTGTTGCGGGAAGTGTGCTTTTGAAGTATGACCCTGCGGTTTTGGCAAATACCGAAATTAAAGGTTTCCCGCTTAAATCAACCAACACCTCTCTCTCAACGGCTAATGAGGAAAACGGAACTTTTATAAATCCCATTGGCACAAAGGCTGACCCTTATGTTATTGAAAAAGACGGTCTTTACTATTATTGCTTTTCTGACGGTGTAACCCTTACCGAAAAAGATGCAGACGGCAATGATGTTAAGGTTTCCTATGCAGGTGTGGCTGTTGCAGTACACGAAAACCTCCCCTTTGGTACACTTTCCTGTCAATATCGCTCGGTATTCAACGGCTCAAGAACCGATATTGAAAATGCAAAGCATGACTATTGGGCACCCGAACTCCACTATTTTGATGCACAAACCGTTGGTGCAGAAAATGCGGGATGGTATATCTATGTAGCAATGGATGACGGTGAAAACAAGAACCACCGCATGTATGTGCTCCGCGCAAGCGATCCCGAAAATCCCCTCTCCGATTTTGAAATGGTCGGCCAGATAACCGACGCAACCAACAAGTGGGCGATTGACGGTACCGTAATGGTATACGGCGGCAACCTCTACTTTATTTGGTCGGGTTGGGAGGGCGATGTAAACGGTCGCCAGGATATTTACATCGCGAAAATGTCCAATCCTTGGACAATTTCAAGCGAGCGTTTATGCTTATCAATTCCCGAGTACGCGTGGGAAACCAAGGGGTCTCCCCTTGTAAACGAGGGGCCTCAAATCCTCAAGTCCCCCGATGGCACAATGCACATTATCTATTCTGCAAGCGGCTCATGGACACAGTATTACTGTTACGGTGCAATCACGCTTATAGGTACAAATCCGCTTGACAAGGCAAGTTGGTACAAGAGCCCTACCACTCTTTTTGCATCGGGCAACGGTGCATACGGCACGGGTCACGGCTCATTTGTTCAGGATGATGACGGTGCGTGGTGGATGTACTACCATGCAAATCCCTCGCTCACAGTTCCCGAGGGCTCCACTTGGTGGACTGAACGCAGTACCTATGTTAAACCATTTAGCTTCACAACTAAAAACATAAATGGCAAGACAGTTTCTTACCCCGATTTCGGTACGCCTGTGGCTCCTGAAAGTGCACAGACAATCTCGGTTGACACAGCGGATTATCACGAAGAGGGCAATTGCCACTTCGGTCTTTGGCTCACCGAAAAAGACGGCATTGTTACAGAGGTATATCGCACTTGCTATATTTGCGGCAAACACGAAGTTGAAAGTGTTACTTTGGAAAAAACACCTCAGTTTTCGCTCTCTTCAACCGTTGACAGCGTGACAATTGAATGGCCACTACTTGAAGGTGCTGACGGTTATCGCATTTATCGCAGAGAAGCGGGCGATGATACAAGGTATGAATTCCTTGCAAACGTGGATGCAAACAGCAATGTTTACATTGACGAAAACCTTGAAGGCGGTACCCACTATCGCTATTTGATGCATGTATACCACTATAATAAAAACGGTGGTTATTGCTACAATGCAACGGGCGGAAAAGGAGTTTATACTCTTCTTGAAACTCCCACCGTTTCAGCGGCGCAGACCGATTCAAATGAGATTACCGTTACAATCGGTGCGGTTGACAATGCTACAGAATATGTGATTTACCGTAGCGTTGACCTCCCGATTTTTGAGGAATATGTAACTGTTACCTCGCTTGTGTATTCCGATAAAGATATAAGCGCGGGAAGTGACTACGGATATAAGGTAATTGCAAAGAATGCAAATTCAAACAGTGCAGAGTCCTCTTCAGTTTCTGTTACTGCTGTTATAATGGGTGCAAAACTTGAAACTGTGACAAACGGCGAACTCTTTGAGGATGTAAGTGCAAGAGCAAACGGCGCTTCGGTTACTGTTTACACCCCCGTACTTGCAAGCAGTTCAAACAAACTTATCATTTCGGATAAGGTTAAACTTTGCGACTATATCTACTCTGTGCACGGTGACTATATTGTTCCCTCTGTTGAATACGAAAGAGCGGATGATGAACATTACGCGATAACATTCATGCACGGCGGTGCGGATGCATACATCTTTTCCGAGTGCGAGCTTGTGACATACGGTGATGCTACTTCGGACGGTAAAATTACGCTTGCGGATGTCATTCGTACACTCCGATATGCCTCGAGTTATGAACTCACACTTGACATTGCGGCAACCGATATAAACCATGATATTGTAACAGATATTAAGGATGTGGTTGCAATTCTTCGCTCTGTTATCAGAAATTAGATAAAATAAAAAAATCGGGAATTTTTCCCGATTTTTTTATTTTGCAAGTCTGAAAAAGTCTGCTGTGAGGCGGTAGAGGCGTTGTTCAATTGCCTTTGAGGGCATTTTTTCCATACGCCAACACCAGTTGCCCGAGGCAACGGAGGGAATGTTCATTCTCGCACTTGAGTCAAGAGAGAGCAAATCCTGCATTGTGTAAATTGCGATATCCGAAACAGATGCCGCCGCACCGCGGATAAAGCCCCATGCATAGCCTTCTTTTTTATTTAATCCAAGGTAGCGCTTTGCATATTCAACATCTTTTTGCGCCGCGCTCTTCATCCATCCCTCGGCTGTATCGTTGTCATGAGTGCCGACATAAACAACTGAGTTGCGGTTTTTATAAGTATGGGGCAAATAGTTTGACTCCTCGCGGCTGTCAAATGCAAATTGTAGCACCTTCATTCCCGGGTAAGTGCTGTCTTTAAGGAGTTTTGCTACTTCGGGGGTGATAAAACCAAGGTCCTCTGCAATAATATCAAGATTACCGAGTTTTTTCTTTACGGTATTGAAAAGTGACATGCCGGGGCCTTTTTTCCACTCGCCGCCGCGTGCATTGTCATCGTTGGCGGGAATGGCATAAAAAGACTCAAAACCGCGAAAATGGTCAATTCTCAAAATGTCATAGAATTTCATCTGTCGCGCAATTCTGCGGCACCAAAAGTCATAGCCGTGTGCTTTTTGATATTGCCAGTTGTAAATGGGGTTGCCCCAAAGCTGACCGTCCTTGGAGAAAGCATCGGGCGGGCAACCTGCAACAAGTTTTGGGGCAAGATTTTCGTCAAGCAAAAAGGCACCGCGATTTGTCCACACATCCGCGCTGTCGCGCGCAACATAAATGGGGAGGTCGCCAATGATTTTTATGCCGTTTTGGTTAGCGTATTTTTTTAGGGCATCCCATTGCTCGGTGAATTTATATTGCAAGAATTTATAAAATCCGATTTCTCTGCCAAGGCGTCTTTCGGCGCGTTCAATAGCAGACTTGTGGCGGAATTTTAATCCCTTTTCCCAGTTTTCAAATGGTTTGCCGCCGTTTTCATTTTTAAGCGCCATAAAAAGGGCATAGTCATCAAGCCAATCTGCCTCGGCGCGGCAAAATGACATAAAACGGGTTGTCAGTTTTTTTGCAAAACGGTCATACGCTGTGCGAAGCAGCGGAAAACGGCCGCTGTATTGCTTTTCATAGTTTACATGGGATGCATCGTCAAAAAAGTCAACAGCCTCGATTTCTTCTTTGGTTAAAAGACCGTCTTTTACAAGCATATCAAGGTCGATAAAATACGGGTTGCCCGCAAACGAGGAAAATGACTGGTACGGAGAGTCGCCGTAACCCGTCGGACAAATGGGCAAAATCTGCCAAAGGCTTTGCCCGCTGTTTTTCAAAAAGTCAACAAATTTATATGCTTCCTTGCCCATTGTGCCAATGCCGTACGGAGAGGGCAGGGAAGAGATGTGAAGTAAAACGCCGCTTTTTCTCATAAAAAATCCTTTCTGAACGGCGATTTAAATTACCCCTTGACCGCGCCTGCCATAATGCCTTTAATTATATGCTTTTGACAAGTGAAATAAAAAATTACAATTGGGATAACCGACAAAACTATCAGCGCCATGATTGCGCCAATATCGCTTTGCCCGTAACTGCCGTTGAGATACTGAATGTGTATGGGTATTGTGCGATATTTTTTAATATCCAGTACCAAAAACGGGAGCAAAAAGTCATTCCATATCCACATGGTTTCAAGAATGCAAACCGAAATCAAAGTGGGTTTCATAATGGGTAAAACAATGCCGAAAAAGGTACGAATGGGGCCGCAACCGTCAATTGTTGCCGCCTCCTCAATCTCGCGGGGAATGCTTTTTACAAATCCGCA
Source organism: Eubacteriales bacterium (assembly GCA_045632225.1). Taxonomy (GTDB): domain Bacteria; phylum Bacillota; class Clostridia; order Oscillospirales; family CAG-272; genus UMGS902. The sequence continues at coordinate 6,776 of JAZQWE010000263.1, forward strand.
AAACATAAATATCGCAAGACCTGCACCAAAACCGAGATAGATTATTACAATGCCAAGCGGATTGCCGAGGTTTAGTGTGTCGGCGACTTTTGACAAAGTAAACATTACCATCTGGAAAGGTACTATCATTGAAAAGATACACAAGTAGTATATACTACGGCAAAGTAGGTTGTCAACCCTTGTTATATACCATGCGGCCATGGAAGTAAATAGTAAAATGGCAAGCGTTGACAATACTGTAATTACAAGGGAATAAAGCACCGATAAAACAAAGGGATACCCGCCAAATGTGATGCCGCGAGTGTAGTTTTCAAGCCCCACAAAGGTCCATTCGCTTGGCAGAGAAAAGGGGGATGAGCTTATGGCGGTTTTTGCTTTAAAGGAGTTTAAAAGCACTATGAAAATGGGCGCAAGGTACACCGCCGAAATCACAGACATAATGATGGCGGTAAATGTTTTTGTAAAAGTTTTTTTCACTATTGCTCAACCTCCTTTGTGCGTGTTAAATACAGTTGCACAAGTCCGACAGCCGCTACAATTAAAAAGAAAACAACAGCCTTTGCCTGACCCATTCCGCGCGTATTCATGTTTTGGTAAAATGTGTTGTATATATTAAGTGCAAGCATTTCGGTTTGATACACCGTTTCCCCTGCAATTTGTAGTCCGGGTTCGCCCGCGGTCAGCGCAAGGTTTTGGTCAAAGAGTTTAAACGAGTTTGTTAGCGTTAAAAATGTGCAAATTGTAATTGATGGCATCATCATTGGCAAAGTTACTCCGAAAAGTGTTTGTCGTTTTGTGGCGCCGTCAACCTTTGCCGCTTCGTAAAGGTGGTCGGGGATGGAGGTAAGACCCGAAATATAGATTATCATCATATAACCTATTTGTTGCCAGCACAGCAAAATTACAAGGCCGAAAAATCCAAGGCGGGAGTCAAGTTTAATATTTGTGCCGTAATTTTGCAAAATACCGTCAAAAATCACTTGCCATATATAGCCTAAAATTACGCCGCCGATGAGGTTGGGCATAAAAAACACCGTTCTGAAAACATTGGCACCGCGAATGCCGCTTGTAAGTATATGTGCAACGGTAAATGCAAGCAGATTTATGGCAATTACGCTGACAATGGTAAAAAGTGCGGTAAACACAAACGAGTGCAAAAATCCACGGTCGCTTAAAATTTCCTTGTAATTTGCAAGTCCCACCCATTTTGCATCGGATGTTGTTTTAAATGTGCAAAACGAAAGATAAATTCCCCTTAGAAACGGGTAGACAAAACCGATACAAAATGCCGCAAACGCGGGCAGAACAAATATCGGAAAATATTTTGAAAGTTGTTTTTTGTTCATAATTGCTCCTTAAAAAATAAGAGGTATCACTACCTCTTATTTTTAGCAGATTGGTGCTATTTATTCGCCGCGGCGTATTCCTTTTTCCATCCGTTTATAAACGCGCTTTCAACGCTGTCCCACTTGGCGGTGCCCGCAGCATATTGAATCAGCGCGGTGCCTACACCGTTTTTCCAGTTTTCAGAGGGGATGGAAGAAAAATTCCACGAAACGGGAGTTTTGCCGTTTAAAATATATTCATTTGCAATGTCAACAAGTGGGTTCGCGGCACTTTTTGCATTTTTAAAAGGGGAAACAAATCCCATTTCATAGGCAAGTGCGCCCGTGCCCTCGTCACTTGTTACAACCCAGTATAAAAAGTCGAGTGTTGCCACAATATCAGCCTCACTTGCTTTTGCGTTTACGCACCAATAGTTTTCACTACCTGTGCAAAGTCCCTGCGCCTCTTCGCCGTTTACTCCGATATATATAGGAAGCATTCCAAACTCGCCCTCATCAAGTCCCGCACCGTTTTTATCTTTTTTTAAGGCATCGTATGCCCATGTGCCGTTTTGATAAAACACCGCACGTCCGCTTTTAAATTCGCCCTCCGCATCTGCGGCGCTCTTGCTTGCAAGCGATGTTTTTGGCACGGTAGAGTTGTTTATATACATGTCCCACACATTTTTGTAGTTCTCAAGATACATGCCTTTTATTTCTGTGGCAGATGAGATGTTTCTCGCTTTGTATTCATAGTAAATAGGCATGTTGGCAAGATGGGTTTTAAAACGCCAGTCCGATGTCGAATCCATACCGCAAGAGGTGAACGCGCCGTCAACGCCGAGTGCCTCTTTATTTGCCTGGATTTCTTTTGCAACGGTGTTTAGCGCTTCAAAATTGTTTATTTCTTCAATGCTTTTTACACTTGCAAAATTTGATGCAAAATATTTGTTTAAAAGTGTTTTGTTGTAGATTATGCCATAGGTTTCAAGCACATAGGCAATTCCGAGCGTTCTGTCACCGTCACTAAGGGCAAAGTCGGGCGTGGTAAGCTCGCCGAGTACCTTGCTGCCCGAAAGGTCAAAGCAATAGTCCTTCCAATTTGCAAGTCCAACGGGGCCGTTCACCTGAAAAAGAGTCGGCGCATCTTTTTTGTCCATTTCCGAGGTGAGCGTTTGCTCATAGTTACCCGCTGCGGCGGTAACAACAGTTACCGGAACACCTGTTTTTTCGGTATATGTTGCGGCAAGCGCCTTCCACTGTGTGTCTTGCTCGGGTTTGAAATTAAGGTAGTATACCGAGGGGGTGTCAGCCTTTTTTCTGCAGCCGTAGAGCGGCATGAGCATAAGGAGCGCAAGCGACAGCGCGAAAATTTTCTTTAACATATAAAATATTCCTCCCAAAATATGCATTTGCGATTTTATTATGCCCACAAATGTGCATTTTAAACAGTTGACAAACGGCAGTTTTTGTGATAACATAGTTTTGAAAACGAGATGACGCGTTTTTGGCTTTCTAAACTTTTTTGCATTATCCCCTTTTTTAATTGTTGACATTGTGCTATAATGTTAGTATAATAGGTATGTTATAGATGTTGATAGGTCAACATCTTGCAATGAATACAACCGTAATAGGAGAAGATAAAATGAACAACTTTGTTATTATTACCGACTCGGGTTGTGACCTTTCGGCTGCAACTTTAGCAGAGTGGGGCGTTCCTTTTGAGGCGCTTACCTTCCGTTTTGACGATAGCGAAAAGGAATATACTAATAATGAAATGAACGCTACCGAGTTTTATGCAAAGATGCGCGAAGGCTGCATTGCAAAAACTGCGGCAGTTAACTCCGAAACATTCAAAGCGCTTTTTGAAAAGTCGCTTGAGGCTGGCATGGATGTGCTTTACATCGGCTTTTCCTCGGGGCTCAGCACCACATTTAACTCGGGCAGAATGGCGGCGGCAGAACTTGCAAAGAAATATCCCGAGCGTAAGGTTTTGGCAATAGACACTCTTGCGGCAAGCGCGGGTGAAGGGCTTATTGTTTACCTTGCAAATGAGAAAAAGAACAGCGGCGCAAGCATTGAAGAGGTTGCCGCTTATGTTGAAGATATAAAGTTTAAAATTTCAATTTGGTTTACCGTTGATGACCTTGTTTATCTCAAGCGCGGCGGCAGAGTCAGCCCGACGGTTGCGTTTGTCGGTAATATGCTCGGCATAAAACCCGTGCTTCACATGGATAACGATGGACATCTTGTAAATGTTACAAAGGCGCGTGGCAGAAAGGCGGCAATTGCGGCACTCTGCGATAAATTCGGCGCACTCAATACAAATCCCACTCAGGATACCGTGTTTATTTCACACGGTGACTGTGAAAACGATGCAAAAGAACTTGCAAAAATGATTAACGAAAAATACGGTGCAACAACAAAGATAATTACCGATGTTGGCCCCGTTATCGGTGCTCACGCAGGTCCCGGCGTTCTTGCGCTCTTCTTCGTAGGCAAAGAAAGATAATAAAGGTGCTTCATAATTATGAAACAGTCAAAAAATTCTAAAAAGAAAAGTTCAAAGTCCTTGGCAAGCGCAATTATAACCACCGGCTCGTCGCTTCTTGGAGGTGTTTTGCTTGCTAAAATGGCAATCGGCGGCGCAAAACAACTCCGCTCCCATGCTGAGGAAGTAAATAAACTCAATGTTTTCCCCGTTCCCGACGGTGACACAGGCGACAACATGCGCATGACCATCGAAAGCGGTATTTCTGCTATCGAAAAACTTGATACCGATGATATCGGCAAGGTTATGGATACTCTTTCACACGGCATGTTGCTTGGTGCAAGAGGTAACTCGGGTGTTATTCTTTCTCAGTTCTTTGCGGGTACCGCAAAGGGCTTTAAGGATGTTAGCGAGGCAACTCCCGAAACACTTGGCAAGGCACTTGAAATGGGTGTTGAGCAGGCATACAGCTCTGTTATGACTCCTACTGAGGGTACAATTCTTACCGTTGCACGCGAAGCGGTTGAATATGCGGTTTCACGCATTACAGAGGAAAGCACTATCCGCACATTTTTTGCGGATCTTTCAAAAGAAATGCACGACTCACTTGAGCGCACTCCCGAAAGACTTAAAGCACTCAAGGATGCGGGCGTTGTTGACAGCGGCGGAGCAGGTCTTTTCTATATAATTGACGGCTTTAACCGTGTGCTTAACGGCGAGGAAGTTGCAGACACTTCTTCATATAGCGAAGTTTCTGCGCCCAAAAACGATGTTACCGCTTCGGGTTTCAACGCCGACAGCGTTATGACATACGGCTATTGCACAGAACTTTTGGTTCAGCTTCAAAACAGTAAGTGCGATGTTCAAAACTTTGATGTTGAGCCGCTCAAGGCGTTTCTTGCAAGCGTTGGCGACTCGGTAGTTGCATTCAAGGTTGACACCATCATCAAACTCCATGTGCACACCCTCACACCCGAAAAGGTGCTTGAGCATTGCCGCACATTTGGCGAGTTTTTGACGGTTAAAATTGAAAATATGTCGGTTCAGCATACAGAAAATGCTGAAAAAGAGGAGGCTGCGGCACCAGATGCTCCCAAAAAGAAGTACGGTGTTGTAGCGGTTACAAACGGCCCCGGCCTTGAAGCGCTTTTCAAGGAATTCGGCACGGACGAAATCGTTGAGGGCGGCCAGACACAAAACCCCTCTACAAATGACTTTTTGGATGCATTCAAAAAGGTTAATGCCGAGCATATTTTTGCACTCCCCAACAACTCAAACATTTTGCTTGCGGCACAGCAGGCGGCCGAACTTTATAAAGGGGCGAAGGTCCATGTTATCCCCTCAAAGAATATTGGAACCGGCTATGTTGCACTTTCTTCAATGAATTTTGATGCCGAAAATCCCGAGGACATTATTTCCGATGTTACCGAGGCGATGGACCGTGTTACCGCGGGTTATGTTTCCCCCGCTATTCGCGATGCGGATATGAACGGTGTACATGTAACAAACGGCGATACAATCGGTATTGTAAATAAGGAAATTGTTGTTTCCCACCCGGATAGACTTATCGCTTCAGCGGCACTTGCAGAAAAGTTGCTTGACGGCAAGTTTATGCTCACAGTATTTACGGGCAAGGATGCAACCGCAGATGAGCAAGAGGCGCTTCAAGCGGAGATTGCAAAGAATAATCCCGATGCCGAGGTTTATTTTATCGATGGCGGTCAGGAAATCTATCCCTACATTTTTGTTGCGGAATAATGAAAAGCCGATGCGCGAGCATCGGCTTTGATTTTTGTTGAAAATGTGAAAGTTCTCGATTTTACTTGCTAAAAATTTCATATTGGTGTATTATAATTATAATTGAAAGCAGAAAGGGGAAAGCCATGTTTGGGTATGTAAGGGCACAGCGTGAAGATCTGACCGTGAGAAACGATACATTTTACCGTGCTGCATATTGCGGTCTTTGCAAAGAAATGGGCAGATGCACGGGTCAGTGCTCCCGCCTTACTCTTTCTTATGACATGGTTTTTTTATATCTTGTCCGCATGGCTATACTTGGCAAAAAGCCGTTTACAAAAAAGGGGATTTGCTTGCTTCATCCTTTTAAAAAGAGGTTGATTGTGCAAAGCGATGACGAACTTAGATATGCGGCAAAGGTCAGCGCTCTGCTTTCGTACGGCAAGGTATGCGATGACCTTGCTGACGAAAAGGGAATAAAGCGCTTTTTAAAAAAACTTGCAAAGCCGTTTTTCGGCATGGCAAAGCGGCGCGCAGCTCTTGACGAACTTTATAAATTGATTGAGGAAAAACTTTCGGCTCTTTCAAAAATCGAAAGTGAAAAATTGCCGAGTGTTGATGCTCCTGCCGAGGTTTTCGGCAAATTGCTTGCAGATGTTTTTGCCTTTGGTTTTGACAAAGAGAATGCAACCCTTGCAAGGGAAATCGGTTTTCGCACGGGGCGCTTTATCTATGCGGTTGATGCGGCTGATGACATTGCCGAGGATAAAAAAAGCGGCTCATACAATCCGTTTTTGCTGTTGTATGGCGGAGAAATAGACAAAAATCAAAAAAATCTCATTGAAATGGCAATGAAATATGACCTTACCGCACTCGCGGCGGCGGTTGACTTGATAGATAACAGCGAACTGGTTAAAATTATTAAAAATATCATTTATCTTGGAATGCCGAGCGCGGCACACCGAGTATTAGGAGAAAAAAGTGAACAGAAATCCGTATGAAGTTTTAGGTGTAAGCGAAAATGCCACCGATGACGAAATCAAAGAGGCGTATCGCGCGCTTGCTAAAAAATATCACCCCGATAAATACATTGATGACGGGCTAAAAGAAATGGCTACCGCCAAGATGCAACAGATAAACGAGGCGTATGACCAAATTAAAAATATGCGCGCAAACGGCTCGTCTTACAACGGCTCGTCTTACAGCGGTTCGTCTTACAGCGGTTCATCCTATAGCGGCGCCACAAATTTTGCCGAAATTCGCCGCATGGTAAATTCCGGTCGCTACAGCGCGGCAGAGGCGGAACTTGCAAAGGTGCCCGCAGACAAGCGCGATGCCGAGTGGCATTTTTTAAGCGGTTGTATCTTGCTTCGCCGCGGTTGGTATCACGATGCTACAAAGCATTTTGACACTGCATGCAACATGGACCCCTCAAACCAGGAGTATCGCAATGCAAGACTTCAGGTTGAAAAGATGTCGCAAAACTATCAAAATCAGGCAAATGATGAGTGTGGCGGCTGTGTTCCGTGCTTTTGCGATTGCGACTGTTGCTCCCAGCTTATCTGTGCAGATTGCTGTTGCGAGTGCATGGGCGGCGACCTTATCAGTTGTTGTTAATTATGAAAAACACAAAAAAACTTACTTTTTCGGCGGTGCTTTCCGCCCTTGCGGTTGCCATAATGTACATCGGTACAGCACTTGAAGTGCTTGACCTTTCCACGGCGGCGCTTGCTTCAATCTGTGTGACGGTTGTGCTGTGTGAACTTGGCACAAAGTACGCGTTTTTAACATTTGCAACAATCGGCGTGCTTTCGCTTTTGATTTTGCCGCTTAAAACTGCGGCGATAATGTTTATCGGTTTTCTTGGATTTTATCCGATGGCAAAATCGTTTTTTGAGCGAAAGTTTCGTGGGTGGCTTTGCCTTGTACTTAAAATTTTGCTCTTAAATGTCTGCACATTTGCAATGCTTCTTGTTGTGCGCTATGTCATGACCGAGGCGCTGTGGTTTGAGATAATGGTGCTTGTGATAGCAAACATTGTTTTTGTGGTGTACGATTTTGCGCTGACAACGCTACTTCGTGCCTATGTATTCAAATGGCGAAAAATGCTGAAAATTAAATTTTAACGGAGGCGTGAAAATGAAAAAAATTGCAAAACTCCTTGCGCTTGTACTTTCAGCGCTCTTGGTATTGCCTTTGGTTTCGTGCAAAGATACGCAAGTTGATGAAACTGTGGAGTATACCACTTCTGAAGGTGCCGAAAAAATCGGCGAGGGCGCAACTACATTCGTGTTTGTAGCAACATTTGAGGACAAAAGCACAAAGGTATACGAAGTTGCAACCGATTTTGAAACGGTTGGCGAGGCGCTTGTATCGCTTGGACTTATTGCGGGCGAGGAAAGTCAGTACGGTTTAACTGTTGAAACTGTGTGCGGTGTTACCGTTGATTTTGGTGCAGACTCCTCGTACTGGGCAATTTATGTCGATGGCGACTACGGTATGACAGGCATTGATTCTATCAAATGCGCCAAGGTAAAAGAGGTTGAGCTCCGCTTTGAAAAGTTCTGACAAAAAGGGATTGAGTGCGCGAGAAGTGGTGGTTTTTGCTATGCTTGGCGCACTTATGCTTGCAAGCAAAACATTGTTTGAGGCGGTGCCAAACATTCATCCGCTGACAATGCTTTTGATGGTTTATACCGCGGTGTACCGCAAAAAGGCGATTTTTCCCCTTGCGGTATATCTTGTGCTTGATACGCTCAAGTGGGGTGTTGTTTCAATGGTGCCCTATTTTTACATATTTCCGCTGTGCTGGCTATGCACAATGGCTGTGCCAAGTGCTCTCTCGCCACTAAAAAAGCAGATTTGCTACACGGGAATTTGCACGGCACTTGGACTTTTCTTTGGTGCAATGTATGCCCCGTGGCAAGCATTTATTTACTTTAAAAGCCTTACTGATGGCAGAATGATTTCGTGGATTTTGGCGGGACTGCCGTATGATTTGATTCACGCGGCGGGCAATTTTGCCGCATCGTTTTTGATTTTGCCGCTCTCTGCCTTGCTTTTAAAACTTGAAAAAACAAATAAGTCATAACAAAATGCCGTTCTCCTAAAAGGAGAACGGCATTTTTCGTAATTCTTTAAGCACAAATTGATTTTACAATGCGCAAAGCATCAAGCAAAGTAATTTTCGAGTCACCGTTTGTGTCAATGGCGGTGGAGTATTCTTTACCGTTTATAAAATGCGAAAGAACATTTAAAACATCATAAATGTCGGTGTTTCCGCTATTGTCAATATCGCCAAACGGGTATGTTGTGCCGTAGACTACAAGTTCGCGAGTGTTGATGGAATTGTAGTTTTCGTATGTGTTTGAGCGGCCAACCGCAATAGCAAGGCGAATATATTTGCCGCATGCTCCATTCATACCAAAGAGTACCGCATAGGCAGAGGTATTGCCGTTATAGGGGTCTTTTTTAGTGGGGCCAAGATTTGTGTATGATGTGTGATTTATACCGTCATAGCACGCGGTGGGAACGATGGTCCAGTTTACACCGTCATCTGACACATATACATCCGCCGCAGACGCGATGCCAAAGGCGTTGCCCGAGAAGAATCCGATTGCATCAAATTTGTGTGTGGTGCCAAAGTTGAGCGTATAAAGCGCACGGTATTTTCCGTTTTCGCTTACATTTCCGTTTACATCGTAGCGCTCATCGCCAAAGTTGAAACTTGACATGAGGGAAGTGCCCCAATGCCCGTTTACAAGGTTGGCAATGGCTGTTTTATATCCGCTTGCGCCTTCAATCATGGATTTTACGCCAATCATTGAAACGCCGTATCCGATATCTGCAATGTCTGCTTTTTCTTTATCTGTAAAAGCGGTAGTGGTGTACTTGTTGGATGCAACAACGCCTTTGTCACCGACGATGCCGCTGAATGTGCCGTCTTTTTGCACAACGCTTATCATGGGCGCATCGGGATATTCGCTAAGGACAACGGTGTTTGAGGCATCAATTCCGAAAAGTCCGTCCGTCCCGATACCTATTGACGAGGTTTTGTAATTGTCGGGAATTTTTGGGGTGTTGTATGTTGCATCATAAGCCGCCTGCTTTAAAATCGCGGCGGTTTCTTCACTAAAGGTAGCATTAAATGTTGATGTGAGCGGATTGCCGCCGACAACACTTGCAAAATGGGTCATTGCGCTGAGGTATGCGCCGTACCCGGACTGGTGATAGTTATCGCTGATGTAAAGGTTGATGGTGTCGCCGTGCTTTGAGTGAACATCAAAGAAAGCAAAACCGGGATACGAAACCTTAACGCCGAGTTCTTCACCAATGGCGGTATACGCCGCGGCAAGGTCGTATGTCATGGTTTCGGTAGTCCAACCGTCAAGCATGTACGAGCTGCCTTCTTTATGTCCCCATGTGGAGTAGAGAACGGGGGTTGCGCCGCTGTTTTTTACAAGGTTAACAAGTCTGCGCACCGCTGTATAAAAAGATTCGGGATTTTTTATTGCATTTGTGCTTTGCTCCTGAATGAACACATAGTCGTATGTGTTGTTTGCAAGCGCCGCGTAGACTTGTGCGCCGAATTCATCATTTATGTTGCCGTGCTCATAGAGATAGTGGCCGCCGTTTGTGATTTTGGTTGCGAAAACATTGTAGCCAGAACTTCTTGAAATCGGAGCAAAGTATTTCTCGGGCATTTCACTGACATAGGTGAAACTGTTGCCGATAAAGAGAACATCTGTGCGAGATGCGGGATTGTCTTCGCCGATTTTTTCGCCGTAAACCAAAAATTCGCGTGTGTTTACGGTATCGGGGTCATATGTGCCGCTTCTGCCGGTGATAACGCCAATGCGAATGTACTGTCCTTTTACGCCGCCCATATCAAAGAGGGTGGCAAAGGGGGAGTCTGTGTAGGAAGTCCATGTATCAGCCGGTACTTTTGCTGTGTCGCTGACAAGATTGATGAGGTTCTCGCCGTTTGAAGCATCGTAGCACGCGGAGGGAACAACAGTCCAATTCACTCCGTCATCGGAAACATATATGTCGGCAGCATTTATCATGCCCGCTTGGTTACCGGAGATAAATCCGCATGCATCA